>NZ_WIWH01000083.1:0-2290 GCF_009600035.1 Pseudomonas sp. FSL R10-2964
GCTCCAGAAAGAAATCGGGAGCACAGCATCGGACATCAGGTTTCGGCTTGGAATGTGGGCTTCATGGAGCGCTTACGTTGATGTCACCGCCGCAAATGGTTGTTACGCAGTGCAGCTACCCCCCCCCACGCCCTCGGCAGCGTGGTCCATGGAGCCTGTAGAGCTAAGATTGACCGGGTGCATGCTCAACGAATTGTCGGCATTGCAAGTGATGGAGATCAGGCATTCCTGAACAAACTGGGCTTTGAACGACTTTGGGTGAGAGTTTCGTTAGCGCATTTAAGGGCTATATCGTCCGCTTAAAAATAGGCGGACAACATCGCCCTTTATTTGGGCGTTCGGAAGGTGTGTTTGCCGCTCCCTTACGATCAAAGGCTTATTGCATTGCAAAAATGTCAAAGTCGCATAAGAGCTGTTGAGCGTTGAGCTAGGTTAAACGCATTGATCAGCAGCTCTTATGCAGTTTACACGTCACGGTCGACTCTTAATGAACCAGTGATGCACCAGTCAAAGCCTCGGAAGTGGTTCTGTCGATGTTTTTGAAAACTTCAGAAAACATAGGGACAAGAACTTTATTACCATATTCACTTAAGTGGTCGTCGTCACGATACAAAGGGTGATTGCTTCTTTCCCCAAAGCAGCGTCCGTCAGAGCATAGATATGGTAGAGGGTTGAGTATTTTTACGCCGCACTGGTCACGCGCGGCGTCTTGCGCTTTCCAGATAAAAGCTTGGCGTTGATCATACGCGGCAAGTGTAATATATATTTCTTTCGGTGTTCCTGTTAAAGCAGCTCTTGCCATTTGAGTTGGAACATCAACACCCATTTCTGGTATTGGTCTGACTAAATATACGGTGTGGCTCTTTGCGATTTCGCACGCGGTATCTTTCATGTTTCGGGCGTACTCTTCAAGGAATGCTGGCTCTGATGTTTGGTAAGGTTTAGTGAAGTAAACTTGTGGTGTGTTTACTTCATGGCTGTTCTCGTTGGCACCTAGTGCGTACTGGGCGTGACGATTTATTATTATCACAGGAATATTGCTAGGCAAGGCTTTTAGTTTTTGAATTGCCCATTCTACAAACGCGCCGCACTGCTTTCGCGCTGAGCTGTGTACTCCTCTGATAATAGGGCAGCTGCTATATGTCCACTCCATTATGGAGCTATCTGGTGATGTGGCTGCTGACACTACGGCTGAAATTGTAGCGTTAGCATGACTATCTCCCAGAACAATTGCTTTAAGATCGCTCCCGCCGAACGTGCATGATGGTGAAGTTACTCCCGTCATAAGTAAACACTCACTTCGACGAGGATTAATGTTCTGGGATTCAAGGCTGATCGCTTCAACCTCAGGGGGCAATCTCCCGTTAACTCCCTGGTCCAACCGCACGCTCAACCCGGCGACAGTAACCGCGATAGTGCAGCTCAACAACACGGCTGCGTTTTTCTTCATGCTAAAGTTTGTTAAGTAGCGACGAGCGGGTGTCTCCACTAGGTGGTATGAAAGATTGCCGAGTGCGAGCGTCAATCCTAGCCCTGAAATAATAGCGGTAGGATTTGCTTGCTGCTCCAAATAGTTTAGAGCTACTACTATGGGCCAGTGCCACAAATACAATGAGTATGAACGAGTGCCCAGCCACTGTATCGCTGTGGGGCCTGTCCAGATTGAACCAGTGCGAGCAGCCAGCAATATAAGCAAAGTGCCAATAACAGGTACTAGTGCTCTCCAGCCCGGCCAGCTTGATGAGGAGTCAAAGCCGATAATAGAACCAATGATTAGTGCAAATCCAATGGATTCAAGTGTGACTCGTATGGTTGTTGTAAGTGGAGAGCGGTTTGCAAGGAGATATACCAAGCCGCCAGCAATCATTTCCCATGCGCGAGTTGGCAACAGGTAGAATGCCGCGCTTGGATTCATGGGCGTAATAATAATTGATAAAGCCAGTGATGTTATCAATCCAACGAGCATCACTACGGTTATGGAGTGCCGGTTTGGTCTCCATTTCCAAACGGCAGTCAGAATTAATGGTAGTATTATGTAAAATTGCCACTCCACAGCAAGTGACCACGTATGTAGTAGCCACTTTTCATGGGATTGCGTGTCGAAATATCCAGCTTCACGCCAGAATTGGATATTGGAAATAAATGAAACGCCGGCTGCGGAGTGGGTACCGAGCATTTTGTAATCGACAGGAGTTAATACCCACCAGCCAAGTACTAGGCTCTGTACGTAAACCCAAGAAATACGATTTTCTGTAAAATACACCGCCATTAAAGCCAGGAGGCCAAGATG
>NZ_WIWH01000084.1:0-2186 GCF_009600035.1 Pseudomonas sp. FSL R10-2964
AGTGCGACCTGAAAGTCGCATGGGTTTCTGTTCCGCAGGTTAACGCCCGACGGAACCGATTGTTCCACCACTCGTTCCCTACCCAGACAGGCGCGGCCGGTAACAGCTGGGTCTGAAGCCCTGGGGACAATGTAACCGCCGATTTTCGGTAGGTCGAACCGTGAGGCCAGACTGAATCTGCCAGCATCAAGGCGGAGAGGTGCTAGGGATGAACGGGTACGGCTAACACACGTGAACCTCATATAAACGTCGTCAAAATAGCCAAGCCAAAGATGCTGACAGGCTTGAACCAAAAGGTAAGCGGACAGGCAGGGGGTCTTACCGATACCCCCTCGTGGATGTGGTGCCGCCGGCGAAATCGAGGAGCCCGACCCGTTCGGAAATCCATGTGGAACAGGGTAAGCCCGTAGCGCTGCCGGTTTCGGCAGGTGAGCTGTAAAGCAAGCTGTTGGTGCTGCGGGTAAAGGAATGTGGAAAAAGCGAAGGTCGCCCTGTAATGGGGCGAATACAGGTTGAAAGATCATCTGGCGCGAAAGCGAGCAGACTTCCACAAGGTCTTCCATGGCGAAACAACCTGATCAATCGTTGTACGGAGGAAAGCAGATGGTAGTGCTCACATCCCATGCACAAGCACCGGCGGGCACTGGTGCATCTTCGAACTTCGAGTCGGTCTGGCCCCTATCCTGGTGCCAAATCGAATCGCAAGTGAAACGACTCCAGGTACGTATCGCCAAGGCAACACGAGAAGGCAGATGGGGCAAGGTGCAAGCCTTACAGCGGCTGCTGACTCGCTCGTACCGCGGCAAGATGTTGGCCGTTAAGCGAGTGACGGAGAATAGAGGCAAGAGAACACCGGGAGTTGATGGCAAGATCTGGTCAACCCCTGTGGCCAAATCGAAGGGAGTTAAAGCGTTACAGCATCGGGGCTATTGCCCTCAACCGCTGAGACGTATCTACATACCCAAAAGCAATGGCAAGAAGCGCCCGCTGGGAATTCCAACGATGCGGGATCGCGCAATGCAGGCACTGTGGAAACTGGCACTTGAGCCGGTTGCAGAAACGCGTGCGGATCCAAATTCGTATGGATTTCGGCCGCAGCGATCCACGGCCGATGCAATCGCACATTGCTTCAATGCACTGGCGAAACGCAGTTCGGCGCAATGGGTACTTGAGGGCGACATTCGAGGCTGTTTTGACAATATCAGCCACGATTGGCTGCTCGCCAACGTACCCATGGATAAAGCGGTTCTGCGTAAGTGGCTTCGAGCCGGGTATGTCGATCAGGGAGCCTTGTTCGCAACGGAGGCAGGAACCCCGCAAGGGGGAATCATCTCCCCGATACTTGCGAATTGGACGCTGGATGGGCTGGAACATGTTGTCCACACAAGCGTGGCTTCGACGAACCGAAAGCGACAGCCATTCAAGATACACGTCGTAAGATATGCCGATGACTTCATCATCACGGGAACTTCGAAGGCTATCCTGCAAAGTCAGGTTCGACCTGCAATTGAGGCATTCCTGAAAGAGCGAGGCTTGGAACTCTCTGATGAAAAGACTCACATCACGCATATCTCGCAAGGCTTCGATTTTCTGGGCCAGAACGTACGTAAGTACGCTGGCAAGCTACTCATCACTCCGGCTCGCAAGAGTGTGAAAGCGCTTCTGGATAAGGTCCGGGAAATCACAAACGGAAACAAGGCGGCGACGCAAGCAAACCTGATTCAGGTCCTGAACCCGGTAATCCGGGGGTGGGCCATGTATCATCGTCATGTTGTCGCTGCCAAGCGTTTCGCGTGGATCGACCATCAGATTTGGCGAGTGTTATGGCGCTGGGCTGTCCGCCGGCATGCCATGAAAAGTGCCCATTGGGTAAAACAACGATACTTTCGTGTAGTGGGTCAACGGCACTGGATTTTCGCCAGCAAGGAAAAAGTACGTGGCATGAGTCAACCCGCTTGGCTTTTTGCCGCAGCCAGTGTTTCGATTGTTCGGCATATCAAAATATGCAGTGCAGCGAACCCGTTCGATCCGGCATGGACGTCTTACCTTGAGCGCCGAAGAGCGCATTGTCAGGTAGCCCGGTCTCACTCAGGCTGCTGGAAGGCTTGAGCCGTATGAGGGGTGACTCTCAAGTACGGTTCTTAGGGGAGGCAGGAGTGGTAACACTCCTGCTTTACCCGACTGAA
>NZ_WIWH01000085.1:0-2063 GCF_009600035.1 Pseudomonas sp. FSL R10-2964
GGAAGCCTTGGCTATGCGGCATGATGCTCCGGCTTCAATTCAATAACCGTGTTGCACTCAGCTCCTGCAACCGCCCTGGTTATAAGGCCGCAGGAGCATTCATTCGCGACTTCGTGGCCAATAACAATACCAAACCAAAAGTTAACGCTGACGTGGTTCAGATCGCCCGCGAGCTGATGAACTTAGCATCCATGATAAACGCTGGGCGCACTAACATCGAACTCCTAGAAAAGGTTAAGTACATCGCCAAGATCAACATGGGGAGTGCAGCATGATCGGCAAAATCTTTCCTAAGTCCTCGGGCTCTTTCAAGAAAAGGATTAGGTACATTTTCGGTTGCACTAAGCACGACCACGAGATCGATGGAATCATGACCATCGACTCCAACTGCATTTCGTCCGACCCACTCCCCTCGCTGTTAGCAGGGAGTGAAGATGCCATTATGGAAATGGTAAGGGAGTTCGACCAGATCGAGATCCTGCGCCGGATGTCAATCGACTCCGACAGGCTCATCAAGCCCGTCTTTCACGCGATGCTCTCACTGCGTCCCGGCGAATCTCTGACGCCTGCTCAGTGGCGCACATCAGTCCGTAAATACCTCACAAACCTCGGCTTTGACGAGACCAATCAGTACGTCGCTGTGATGCACCAGGACAAAGACCATCAGCACGTTCACATCGTCGCTAACCGCATCCGACTCAATGATGAATTCTCCATGGTCAAGGATAGCAACGAGCGCTCCACGAGCTTGGACTCTGTGTCCGAAATCGAAGACATGTACCGGCTGAAAAAAGCCCCAAGCCCCAAAGAAACCTGGGGAGTAGCAATCACTCACGCTCAGCTCCAAGCATCGATTCGTGACGGCGACCTCCCCCTGAAACACAAAATGATCGCGAAGATCGCAGGCGCTATCGAGCATACCAGGGTAGCCAACGGTGACATGTTCGACCTCGTCCGGGCGCTCAGGAAGCAAAAGGTTTACATCCACCTGACGCTCAACGACGAGGGCCAGCCAAAGGGGATTAGCTATGAATACGATGGCAAACATATTAGCGGCAGACAGCTCAAACGCTCACGCCTGACGTGGCAGAAACTCATCAATCAAGAAGGAATATCGTATGACCCTGAAGCCATTTGTGACCTTCAGACAGAAATTGCTCGCCGAGATCAAGTTGAACACCCAAGGCTTGAGCGACTCCGGTACTTCTACCTTCGATTCCAGGCCGGCGCGCGAAGAATCCCTATCAAAGTCAAAAGCGCCAACTGGCGTCTCGACAGGGACACCAGACTGATCCTGGAAGCCCTCGAAGCCCTGCTCGGCATCGATCTGACTTTCAAAGGTGTCGGAAAGCCATCAAAGTACTGCATTGAGTACACCCCCGGCCAATCGTTGGTTCTACCGGTCAGAAAACAACCGGAGCATGAGTTTGATCCACAGCCTGCATAACGCCAGGTATTACCAATAGCGAGGACGTACCCGGCCAATGCGTCGCTGGGTACGTCTTTAGCATGCCTAACGGCGATGACTACATCCAAACGCAACCAATCCAATATCTAGGAAAACGTAGGTGAGCTTTTTGTTGAATACAAAAGCTGGCAGTACGCACCAGACCGCCGACTTTAAGTACGACGATGCGCGGTGTCAGGATTGCAGGGGTTTCGATCATGTCGTAGCGCGTGACATCGACTGATTCGAAAGACGACTTCTTCCATTGAGCCGCAGATCCAGCAGCGTAAAAACTCTCAAAAAAAAATGTCTTGGATCATGGTGAGCCGGCCAGCACCGTTAGTTGGCGCGCTGATGTCGACAGCAGTAAACTGATTTTTTCGACTTTTTGAGCAGGCCAGTAGAGTTGCTCGACACCACCTACGCTCCATTTCACCCGTTTCGGGGCTTCGGTTTTTATCTGGTCACCTTTAGCTGCCTTGATTTGATCATGGCTCTGTGAGTTGGCATGGCTTATTTTAATACAGCCTTTTTATCGTCATGTAGTGGTCAACTAATCCCGGACACGACGTTAAGTTTTTCTTCGGCCCGAGCTGGCGCCAGCCCACCGTTGAAT
>NZ_WIWH01000086.1:0-1778 GCF_009600035.1 Pseudomonas sp. FSL R10-2964
TCATCGGGGCTCAGCCGTTCAGTTCGTGTGAGGCGTGTATTTCACCAGAGATGGAAGTCTTTTTCAGAGTTTCCTTAACGTTTGACTCTCAGGCTTCAGATCGTATTTATCGATAGCTTGCAGCAATAAAATGCGCTTTCAATCGATAGGTAAACCATTAGTCTTAGACCCAAGTTCCTACAGGATGTTGGTCATGCAGCTACGTAACTCTTCTTCTCGCTATGGTGCCGTCAGCATCTTCATGCACTGGTCTGTTGCGTTGGCGGTGTTCGGGTTGTTCGCACTGGGGTTGTGGATGGTCGGTCTGGACTATTACAGCCCTTGGCGCAAAGAGGCGCCTGACCTGCATAAAAGCATTGGTCTGACGCTATTCGCTGTAATGCTGCTACGCGTTGTATGGATCTGGTTCAGCCCGGCACCGCCGGCACTGGCCAGTTACAGCCGTGCAACACGAATCGGTGCCAAACTCGGGCATGGTTTTTTGTATCTGGGTTTGTTTGCCGTGATGATCGCCGGCTACCTGATTTCCACCTCTGAAGGCGTGGGTATTCCGGTTTTCGGCCTGTTTGAAGTCCCTGCACTGATTTCCAACCTGCCTGACCAGGCTGATGTAGCGGGTGTCGTGCATCTTTACCTGGCATGGGCCGTGGCCATTTTTGCAGGGCTTCATGGTCTGGTTGCTTTGAAACACCACTTTATCGATCGTGATGCGACCCTGAACCGTATGCTGGGGCGCAAAGCCTGATGCTCAACCTCAACTCAAAAGGAATAGAACGCATGTTGAAAAAGACCCTCGCTGCGCTGGCTCTCGGAACCGCAATGCTGACCGCAGGTCAGGCCATGGCGGCTGACTACACCATCGACAAAGAAGGCCAGCACGCCTTTATCGACTGGAAAGTCAGCCACCTGGGCTTCAGCTTCATTCACGGTACTTTCAAGGACTGGAGCGGTACGTTCTCGTGGGACGCAGCCAAACCTGCCGACAGCAAGATTGACGTGACCCTGAAAACCGCCAGCCTGTTTTCCAACCACGCCGAACGTGACAAGCATATCGCCAGCAAAGATTTCCTGGACGTGAGCAAGTACCCGGAAGCGACCTTCAAGTCGACCAAGGTTGTGCCGACTGGCGACAACACAGCTGACGTAACCGGTGACCTGACCCTGCACGGTGTGACCAAGCCTGTAACCTTCAAGGCAACGTTCAACGGCGAAGGCAAGGATCCGTGGGGCGGCGAACGTGCTGGCTTCAACGCGACCACCACCATCAACCTGCAGGATTTCGGCATCAAGTCCCCAAGCAAGGACCAGACCCTGAGCCTGGATATCTCGCTGGAAGGCGTAAAGGCCAAGTAATAGCGCTTTTAAACGGCTAAAAAAAACGCCCCGGCTTGTGAGAGCCGGGGCGTTTTTTTGTGTGCTGTCGTAGGAGCGGGCTTGCTCGCGATTGGATTGCCTCGGTGCAGCCGTTAACCCGAAGTACCTGAATCGCGAGCAAGCCCGCTCCCACAATTTTTAGCGGTTACGCGTCAGCAGCGCTGGCTTCTCGCCACGCGGGCGGTTCGGCAGTTGATCGAGCTGCTCAGGCGTCGGGAAGCGATCGCTTTTCGACTCTTTGTGCATGATCTTCGGCTGGTTCTCGCGTGGGCCTTTAACCGCTGGCTCTTGACGGGCATCGTCACGGGCCGGGCGGTTTTCGCGACGGGCCTGGCCGTCACGCGGAGCGCCACTGCGTGGACCGCTGCGCTTGGCAGGCGGAGTGCCAGTGCTGGCGCCGCTGC
>NZ_WIWH01000087.1:0-1745 GCF_009600035.1 Pseudomonas sp. FSL R10-2964
TGATGCGGTAGAGGAGCGTTCTGTAAGCCTGTGAAGGTGAGTTGAGAAGCTTGCTGGAGGTATCAGAAGTGCGAATGCTGACATGAGTAACGATAATGGGTGTGAAAAACACCCACGCCGAAAGACCAAGGTTTCCTGCGCAACGTTAATCGACGCAGGGTTAGTCGGTCCCTAAGGCGAGGCTGAAAAGCGTAGTCGATGGAAAACAGGTTAATATTCCTGTACTTCTGGTTATTGCGATGGAGGGACGGAGAAGGCTAGGCCAGCTTGGCGTTGGTTGTCCAAGTTTAAGGTGGTAGGCTGGAATCTTAGGTAAATCCGGGATTCTAAGGCCGAGAGCTGATGACGAGTGTTCTTTTAGAACACGAAGTGGTTGATGCCATGCTTCCAAGAAAAGCTTCTAAGCTTCAGGTAACCAGGAACCGTACCCCAAACCGACACAGGTGGTTGGGTAGAGAATACCAAGGCGCTTGAGAGAACTCGGGTGAAGGAACTAGGCAAAATGGCACCGTAACTTCGGGAGAAGGTGCGCCGATGGAGGTGAAGCATTTACTGCGTAAGCCCCTGTCGGTCGAAGATACCAGGCCGCTGCGACTGTTTATTAAAAACACAGCACTCTGCAAACACGAAAGTGGACGTATAGGGTGTGACGCCTGCCCGGTGCCGGAAGGTTAATTGATGGGGTTAGCTAACGCGAAGCTCTTGATCGAAGCCCCGGTAAACGGCGGCCGTAACTATAACGGTCCTAAGGTAGCGAAATTCCTTGTCGGGTAAGTTCCGACCTGCACGAATGGCGTAACGATGGCGGCGCTGTCTCCACCCGAGACTCAGTGAAATTGAAATCGCTGTGAAGATGCAGTGTATCCGCGGCTAGACGGAAAGACCCCGTGAACCTTTACTATAGCTTTGCACTGGACTTTGAATTTGCTTGTGTAGGATAGGTGGGAGGCTTTGAAGCGTGAACGCCAGTTTGCGTGGAGCCAACCTTGAAATACCACCCTGGCAACTTTGAGGTTCTAACTCAGGTCCGTTATCCGGATCGAGGACAGTGTATGGTGGGTAGTTTGACTGGGGCGGTCTCCTCCTAAAGAGTAACGGAGGAGTACGAAGGTGCGCTCAGACCGGTCGGAAATCGGTCGTAGAGTATAAAGGCAAAAGCGCGCTTGACTGCGAGACAGACACGTCGAGCAGGTACGAAAGTAGGTCTTAGTGATCCGGTGGTTCTGTATGGAAGGGCCATCGCTCAACGGATAAAAGGTACTCCGGGGATAACAGGCTGATACCGCCCAAGAGTTCATATCGACGGCGGTGTTTGGCACCTCGATGTCGGCTCATCACATCCTGGGGCTGAAGCCGGTCCCAAGGGTATGGCTGTTCGCCATTTAAAGTGGTACGCGAGCTGGGTTTAGAACGTCGTGAGACAGTTCGGTCCCTATCTGCCGTGGACGTTTGAGATTTGAGAGGGGCTGCTCCTAGTACGAGAGGACCGGAGTGGACGAACCTCTGGTGTTCCGGTTGTCACGCCAGTGGCATTGCCGGGTAGCTATGTTCGGGAAAGATAACCGCTGAAAGCATCTAAGCGGGAAACTTGCCTCAAGATGAGATCTCACTGGAACCTTGAGTTCCCTAAAGGGCCGTCGAAGACTACGACGTTGATAGGTTGGGTGTGTAAGCGCTGTGAGGCGTTGAGCTAACCAATACTAATTGCCCGTGAGGCTTGACCATATAACACCCAAGCAATTTGC
>NZ_WIWH01000088.1:0-1605 GCF_009600035.1 Pseudomonas sp. FSL R10-2964
GATTTCTGACCAAGCCAGCGTTTTTTGAACCTCAACCAAGGAGGGCATCAAAAATCGCTGACTACTTCAGACCTTCCCTAAGCACTAGAGGATCTTCTGAAACCATGAGCGGCAAGGTAAACTTTGACATCCCAAAAATTCGCACTAAGACACGTCTATTATCACGAACAGTATCGCGACAATGTAGAGCTCGTACATTATTAATAACGATGGCTGACTCCTGCGTCAGCACATGTTTAAAAGGCGTCGCACTTGCAACACTCCGACACAATGCCTCATACGCATTTTTAACGTATAATGAGGCCCTCTCATCCACCGAAAAGCGATAGGAATTAAAACGAGCTGCAAAACCAACTTTTTGATCGAATTCTAGAATTGAAACATTACATCCATCCTCTCCTTTGCCGCTAACAAAAGAGTCACTGCGCGTGAACTTGAAATTCCCTGTGGTCAAGGCTAGACAATGGACTACGCCAATCTCATCGAGTAACGGGGTGAGCGGAATGACCGAGGTTGGCTCCATGCACGGATTCCATAGCGCCGACAGTATCAAGGATGCGGGAGAAGGGGAGTGCCCATCCTTCGCTTGCATGGCACACCAATAGGGCGCTTCCGTATGGGCACCCAGTGCAATCCCGAATGCGAACTCAGCTCTGTGACTTGCGGCTCAGCATTTATTTTATTATGTCCTCCGCCCTTGAAGTTGGCGACTAACCGTACCAGCCTCCCTTCGTTATCTATATCATAAGCAAAGGCGTCATTACCCACCAACTTCAACAAAATTTGATTGCGTGAGGCCAAGCGCAATACGTCTCGACTTTGCTCCAACGTGGCCAATCCAGGCAGTTCATCTGGAGGCGCCATATCAGTTACTTTTTGCATTCCTTCAAATATCAATAAAGAAACGCACCCATCAGAATAAGCATCCAGCAACTTACGCTGCCCTTTCGATAACAAGAGCCTCAACTTGGCAGCTGCAATTGATGCCCTGGAGTTCACACCCATTACCTGCGGCCCACCCAGTGCGGCCAGATCGTCGGAAAACAATTGAAGCAGACTGGATTGCTGAAGAGTAAAGTGAAAAACCTCAATTTCCTTTAAGGATGACAAAGCTTTTTTTCCGTGCAGAACGCTTATTGAGTCGATCATTAACACGCACCTATAGCAAAGGACTTCGCACGTACAATTATGGACGAACTTCCACTGCCAACAAACAACCAGACAACAAAAAACGCCTAATCAGAAACATCCTACTCACCATCGCACCCACATCCCACGCTAGTATTTCTCCAGCTTTCATATGCAAGGCATTCAGCACCATAACCACTACGCAAGAAGAGCTTGATAAACATCTGGAATAACCAACATAAAAGCAGCACCAAAACCCCGCAACAAACACTCCTATTTATTACAAAAAAATACAATTCAAATCAAACCCAAGCGAATTCAATATAACTGCCCTATTCAACACACACTATGATTCGTTAACTTTAACCTTCGTACCAGGCGAGTATTTTGGCGATCAGTAACTAGGCTCTGTACGTAAAGTATTGTCGCAAGCACCGCATAGCGCAGGCCAATGAGACCATCGCCGCAAAACTTGTT
>NZ_WIWH01000089.1:0-1465 GCF_009600035.1 Pseudomonas sp. FSL R10-2964
TAATGACTGCTACCCAAGACAGTTTGATGACCCCCACCAACAAGCTTGTGACCCTTATGCAGGGCTTGCGAATTCACTTAGGGGCTCAATGGACTGTTGCCTTTGGCGTCAAAACTCTTTGCGGCTGGTAGAGGTCTGGAGGAAGCGCTAGCGTAGCGCTGCGCAGCCTCCAGACCTCTCCCAGCGGACAAGCGCGAGCGCGTCAGTACCACACTTATTGACGAGGTGGACACCTTGGGCCACACTCAAGCCTTAAGTGTCCACCTGGAGTTCACCCATGCCTACCATCAAGCCTAGAGTCCAAGTTACGTTGGAGCCTTCAACGCATGAGGTCATCGAGCGTCTTGCAAAGCTTCAGGGGCGCACTAGAGGCGCGATCATTGCGGATCTGCTCAATTCCGTTGCTCCGAGCCTTACGCGCACTGTGGCGCTTCTGGAGGCCGCTATGGAAGCACCTAACGAGGTTAAGCGCGGTCTACGAAGCGTTGTCGAGGGTCTCCATAACGAACTTGTTACGGTCGCTGGGGATGCTTCTTCACAGCTCGATATGCTCATGGGGAAGCTGTCAGAAGATGCCTCTGAGAACGCAGCCGACCCCCATGTAGTAACACGGGGGTCAGGTATCTCCCTCCCTGCCGAGAAGGCACATCCCAAGAAACCTCGAAAGCCTTATAAACCGGGGGCTACAGCCAATGGCTAGGTGGGATTGGTATCAATCGACCGTTCTTGTCCAAGATCCGCAACAATCCGGTCTTGTTGACGCTCTTTTGAGGGCATGGCCGTTGTCCGATTGGGCACCTGCTAAGAACCTCAATGGTTATCTCTATGGCGGACAAATCCGGCGCGGTGATCGAACTCTTTGCCACGTCTGTTGGGGTGGGCAAACCGGGGTCAATTGCAAGTCAACCAGTGATGAGTCTCCGGCTCTCGCGGCAGCTCTTCGGGAGTTCGGTAAACCCCACCTCCCAACACGGGTGGACACTTGCGAAGACTGGCAGGAAGACGGCCTCTTTGATTCGATGGCTGCTCGCTTGATTCAATACGCTCAAGACAATCGTTTGGCTATCAACCAGCAGGGCGATTGGGTTCGGGGTGAAATTCGCACGCTGTATCTCGGTTCGAAAGATTCGCCGGTTCGCCTGGTGCTCTACGAGAAAGGCTATGAGCAAGGTGGTGATGCTCCTAGAAACTGGGTTCGGCTTGAAGTACGCGTTAGGCCAAAACGGGATCATCGAGCCGCTGTTGCCACATGGGAGCCGGGGCATGCTTTCTGCGCTGCTTGGGTTCCAGACGCGCTCAAGTGCATCGGTTGGGATCACCTCGAAAAGAAGGCTGTAGGCACTGTATGGAAGCGTTCAGACACCGAACGAGCAAGGGCTGCACTGGTTAAACAATACGGCGCGATCATGGCTCAATGGGCGTCTGATGTAGGGTCTTGGGAGGCTCTAGGACAGGCCATTGGGGC
>NZ_WIWH01000008.1:0-142282 GCF_009600035.1 Pseudomonas sp. FSL R10-2964
AGTCGGTTAGAATACCGGCCTGTCACGCCGGGGGTCGCGGGTTCGAGTCCCGTCCGCTGCGCCATATTCTGAACACAGGCCCCTTGAACGCTTGTGATCAACAAAAAAGCCTGCTTAGTGCAGGATTTTTTGTGCGCGGGTGTTTTGTGGTGTGTGGGGTTTAGAAATCCCAGCGCGTGGTCACCATCACATTGCGAGGGTCACCGTAGTACGACGAGTTATAAAAACCGATATTGGTGTAATACGACTTGTCGAATGCGTTGTTCAGATTGACCGTGGCCGACAGGTTTTTCGAAATCTGATAGCGCGCCATCAGATCAACCAGCCAGTATGGGTCCTGGGAGAATTTTTCCACGGTGCCGCCCTTGTTCCAGTTGGTCAGCATCTGCCAGCCGGTGCTCTGCCAGCGAACGCCGCCGCCCAGGGTCAGTTTGTCCAGATCGCCGGTCAGCTTGTAGCTGGTGTACAGGTTGATCTGGTCTTCCGGTTCCCAGGTCGAGACCTTTGTGCCGCCCTGGTCACGGCTGACCTTGTGGGTGTACCCCGCCTGCAATTGCCAGCCTGGCATCAGCTCACCGGAGATCTCTGCTTCGTAACCCTTGGTCGTGGCCTTGATACCTTTGTAGGCGTAGTCGATGTCCGGGTTGGTCGGATTGCCGTTGTAGGCCATGTCTGCTTCAGGACGGTTGTCCTGATGCACTTCAAAGTAGGCCAGGCTTGAATTCAGGCGGCCATCAAAGAACTCGCCTTTCAGCCCCAGCTCGTAGTTGGTGCCTTCATCCGGCTCAAGCATCTTGTTGTCGCGATCGCGGTAATACGACTGCGGCAGGAAAATCTCTGTGTAGCTGGTATAGGCCGAAATATTGTCATTGATGTCGTAGATCAGGGCTGCGTAGGGCAGCACTTTGCCCGTGTCCTTGGCCTGGCTGGTGCCGGTCAGGGTGTAATTGGCCACCCGGGTGCCCAGCATCAGTTTGAGGTCGTCGGTCAGGCTGAAGCGGCCGGTCACGTAGGTACCGGTCTGGCGTGTTGTTTCATCGTTGTATGAAGTGACATTGCCCCAGTCCGGCTCAAGGCTGTTGCCTTTCCAGTTGTAGTAGTCGTAGGCGTTGTTGACCATATTGGCATTGGTATAGTCCTTGCCAGTCCAGTGCGATTTGGACACCGAGCCACCGACGACCAGTTCATGTTCGCGCCCCAGCAGGCTGAACGGACCGGTGGCAAACAGGTCACCGCTGTCGCTGACATATTCGCCGGTGTATTTGCGGGCGAGCATTTTTGCCAGCCCGGTAGTGGCGTCCGGGTCAAGCAGGGCGCCCAGCGGGGCGTTATAGCCGTTGATCTGGTGGTTGTACTGGCCTTTGACTACCCAGCCGTTGGCAAAGTTGTGTTCCAGGGTTGAGAACACCGTGCGGGTGTATTGCTCCCAACTGCTCCATTTGGCGCCATTGTTGAATGAGCGCGGGGTGCTGATCCGGTCACCTTTGGAATTGAACAGTGATGCGCTGCCTGACCAGCTGGAACCTTTGGGGTTGTTGTCCTGATAATCGGCACCCAGGGTCAGCAGGGTGTCGGGGCTCAGATCCACTTCAAGAATGCCGTAGTAAACCTCGCTGTCACGCTTGTAGTGATCCATGAATGAGTGCTTGTCCTGGTAAGCCGCCACGGCCCGGCCACGCACATTGCCGCTCTCGGTTAATGGCCCGCTGACATCGATTTCGGAGCGGTAGTTTTCCCAGGAGCCTGCGCCCACATCGATATGGGCCTTGAATTCGCGGGTCGGTTTTTTGCGCACCATATTGATGGTACCGCCCGGTCCGCCAGCGCCGGTGAGCAGGCCGGTTGCGCCTTTCAGGATTTCGACCCGGTCATAGATGGCGGTGTCAGTCAGGGTGTGCCCGGCCGAGTACTGCGGGTCTTGCAAGATGGGGATGCCGTCGTACTGGAAGTTCTTGATCGCAAAACCACGGGAGTAATAGCTGGTGCGATCGCTGTCATAGGTGGCCACGGTGATGCCGGGGGTGTGGCGCATCACGTCATCGATGGAGTTCATGCCGAAATCGTCCATGGCCTGGCGGGTCACCACGGAAATGGACTGGGGGGTTTCCCTTGGCGTCAGTACCATGCGTGTTGCTGTCGCGATGGAGCCGGGGGTGTAGGAGCCGGTGCCTTCGGTGATAGTCCCGAGCTGGTTGGCGCTGACCTGGGTGGCGCCCAACTCCAGTGCGCCGCCTGCCGCGGGCAGGGCGTCGAGCCTGTAGCCGTTGGCGCCTTTGACCATGGTATAGCCGCTGCCCCGCAACAAGGCTTCGAATCCGTCATGTTCGTTGTAGGCACCCTGCAGGCCCGGAGTCGACAGGCCTTCCAGGTTGCTCGACTGAAAAATGATCGCCACGCCGGCTTGTTGCGCGAAGCGGTTCAGTGCGTTGCTCAGCGGACCTGCGGGTATGTCGTAGCTCTGTACGGCTGCAGTTTGTGCCTGGGCAGTGGCGGCGTATGCCACGCCAGCCGCCGACGCAACGATCAAGTGAATCGCCAGCGCAAGGGGTTTGTAGGAGGTCAGCATGGAAGACGTAGTCCTTTATGAGTCGTTGTTACCTACCTTGACGGCTGACTCGACAAAAGCGGAACGAATGGGAATTATTATTTTTCAGGGGTGTGCAACTGGCTGATCACAACCAGCCAGGGTGTGTAGGTTTTGATCTGCAGGGGCAAGGTGTCGGCGATCAGTTGCAACGCCCGGTCGGTATCGTCCAGAGGCAGTACAGCCGAGACGCGCAGGCCGGCCAGGGTGTTGCGATCAAACTGCAGGTGCCCGCGTCGATGGCGGGAAATTTCATCAAGCACCTGAGGCAGCGGCTGATCTTCAACCACCAGTTGATGGCGCTCCCAAGCCTGATCGATGCTGGCCGGGGAGATGCTGCCAGCCAGTTCGACCGAGCCCTGGCGAATCAGCGCCCGGGAGCCTGCACTCACCTCCAGGGTTTGCTGCTCGTTCGCGCTTTGCGCGGCGACGCGAGACTGCAACATGCTCAATACGGTGGTGTCACCCTGGCGCTTGACTACAAAGCGGGTGCCCATGGCGCGCATGCTGCCTTGGGCTGTTTCCACGAAAAATGGCCGGGCGCTGTCATGGGCGACGTCGACCAGTACTTCACCTTGCAGTAGTTCAATGCGCCGCGCCTGGCCGTCAAAATGTACATTGAGCGCGCTGGTGCCGCTGAGGGTAATGCTCGAGTTGTCGGCCAGGCGCTGTGTTTTCCAGTCATTGGGGCCGGTGCTGATATCGGCCAGCCATTGCTCGGGATAATGGCTTTGCACCAGCAGGGTGGCCGGCAGGGCCAGGCAGCCGGCAATCAGCAGGGCGCGCAAGGCATGTTTGCGTCGGGTGACTGCCTTGCGCCCGGCAAATGCGGCATTGAGCGCTGCCTTGGCTGGCGTCGACTGCTGGCGCAACGCCTGTAGGCGGTTGATGACATCTTGCATGCGCCGGGCTGCGGCGGCGTTTTGCGGGCTTTGCTGTTTCCAGCGCTCGAATTCCAGGCGCAAGCCCTCGCTGAAGCCTTCCTCGTGCAGGCGAAGGATCCATTCGGCGGCTTGTTCGTCTATTGAATCGGGCTGTTCGGGCATGCGGGCTCAGGTGTTCAGGCTGTGGCTGCAATGCAGCAGGGCCTGGATAAGGTACTTGCGCACGGTGCGGTCAGACAGGCCCAGTTGCCGGGCGATTTGGCACTGGGTCAGGCCGTCCAGGTAATACAGCACAAAGGCCTGGCGGGCTTTGTCCTGCATGCCTTCGAGAATAAAGGCGATCTGCTCCAGGGCTTCCAGGGTGGTAAGAATTTGCTCGGGTGATTGATAGCCTTCGAGTGCCTCGGCGGTCAGCGCAAGTTCTTGCAAGTAGGCGTTTTCTATCTGTTTGCGGCGCACCTGATCGATGATCAGGCGGCGTGCCGTGGTGCTCAAAAAGGCCCGGGGCTCGCGCAGGGTGGCTACCGACTCGCGGGCATTGAGAATTCGGGCGAAGGTGTCCTGGGCCAGATCGGCGGCATTTTGCGCGCAACCGAGCTTTCTGCGTAGCCAGCCAAACAGCCAGCCGTGATGCTCGCAGTACAGTTCGGTAATAGCGCTCTGGTAGGACGGTTCACCCGAAGACATAGGACGCTGCCTAAATGTTATTGAGAATAATTACCAATTCTCAACGAAAGTCCGGGGTAAACGCAAGGCGGGCGATGAAATGTAACGGTCACTTGCAACTGTGGGAGCGGGCTTGCTCGCGATGGGATCGCCTCGGTGTGGCAGGTACACCGCGTTGTATCCATCGCGAGCAAGCCCGCTCCCACAGAGTGTGGAGGCGGGTGTTTTAGTTCTTCGCGATCAAATTGCCGGCATGCAGCCCGCATTCTTTTTGCGTGGCGTCTTCCCACCACCAGCGGCCTTCGCGCTCGTGCTGGTTGGGCAGTACCGGACGGGTGCAGGGCTCGCAGCCGATGCTGATAAAGCCGCGTTCATGCAGGCTGTTGTAAGGCAGCTCCAGCATGCGGATATAGCCCCAGACTTCCTCGCTGGTCATTTGTGCCAACGGGTTGAACTTGTACAGCGTGCGCTCGGGTGTAGAGAACGCGCCGTCAATTTCCAGGGCGGCAACCTGGCTGCGGGTGCCGGGGCTCTGGTCGCGGCGCTGGCCGGTGGCCCAGGCCTTGACCGTCGACAGCTTGCGTCGCAGCGGCTCGATCTTGCGTATGCCGCAGCATTCGCCATGGCCGTCTTTATAGAAGCTGAACAGGCCTTTCTCTTTGACGAAGGGTTCGAGCTTGCTTTGATCCGGCGAGATCAGCTCGATCTGGATCTTGTAATGTTCACGTACCTGTTCGATAAACCGGTAGGTCTCGGGGTGCAGGCGGCCGGTGTCGAGGCTGAACACCTTGACGTTCTTGTTGAGCTTCCAGGCCATGTCCACCAGCACCACGTCTTCGGCGCCGCTGAAGGAGATCCAGAGTTCGTCGCCAAAATGTTCAAAGGCAAGTTTGAGAATATCTTGCGGGGACTTGCTGGCGTATGTCGCGGCGAGTTCGGCGACGTCAAACGGATGGCTCATCAGGCGGCTTCCTGCAGTGAATGGCGCTGGGCGCTCTCTAGTCTCGTGATCTTATCAAAAAGCGCGGGCTACAGGGTTTGCAGCGTATCGAGCAGTACCTTCACTTTGGTGATGGATTCCTGGTATTCATCCTGCCAGTCGGAGTCGGCCACAATGCCGCCGCCGCCCCAGCAACTGATGCGCCCGTCCTTGACCAGCAGGCTGCGGATGGCGATGGAGCTGTCCATTTCGCCACGCACGTCGAGGTACAGCAGAGAGCCGCAGTAAATGCTGCGTCGGGTGGGTTCCAGCTCGTCGATGATCTGCATGGCGCGGATTTTCGGGGCGCCGGTAATCGAGCCGCCCGGAAAGCTGTCGCCAATCAGGTCCAGGGCGTCTTTGCCATCGGCCAGTTCGCCGATCACGCTGCTCACCAGGTGATGGACGTTGGGATAGCTTTCGAGTGTAAACAACTGCGGCACGCTCACCGAACCGGTGCGGCAGGTGCGCCCCAGGTCGTTGCGCAGCAAATCGACGATCATCAGGTTTTCTGCGCGATCCTTGGGGCTGGCCAGCAGTTCGGCGGCGTTGGCTGCATCTTCGCGGCTGTCTTTGCCCCTTGGGCGGGTGCCTTTGATCGGTCGGGTTTCCACTTGATTCTGACTTATCCGTACAAAGCGCTCAGGAGAGAGGCTCAGGATCGCGTTGTCGCCCGCCAGGCTCATAAAGCCGGAAAAAGGTGTGGGGCAGGCCGCGCGCAATGCGCCATAGGCACTCCAGGCATCGCCCTCGCACTGGCCGCTGAAGCGCTGGGTGTAATTGACCTGATAGCAGTCGCCCGCCTGGATATACCGATGGATCTGTTCCAGAGCCTGCTGGTACTGGCTGGCGCTGATATCCGGTTGCATCGGTTGCTTGAGATTGAATGGCTTGTTGTGCGACGGGGCAGGCTGGCTGAACAACTGGATCAGGCGCTGGCGCTCTGCTGTTTCGAGGCTTGGGTGAAATACAAGCTGGCTGGTGGCTGCATAATGGTCACTGATCAGCGCCCAGGCATACAGGCCCAATTGCGCTTCGGGCAGGTGCAGGTCATCCCGGGCGTTGGCGGGCAGCTGTTCGAGTTGTCGGCCAAAGTCGTAACTCAGGTAACCGATCAGACCGCCAGCAAACGGCAGTTCGTATTCGTCCGGGAGGCTGGCAGCGCCCAGTTGCTTGAGGCCTTCACGCAGGCGTTGCAGAAAGTCGCGCCCCGACTCGTCTGGCTGCAGGGTCAGTTCTGCCTCAGGCCATGCGCTCATCAGGTCAAAGCGACCACGGTCTGCAGTGGGGCGGCCACTGTCGAGCAGCACGGCGCCGGGTGCATTGCGAATGGCCGAAAAATAGTCGGCAGGGTTGGCGAGGTAAGGCAGCGGGTGTACGGAGCAGGTCAACATGCGCAGCAAATCAGCCATCGGAGCGGGGGGGGGCTGATTGTAGTCCTGTGCAGGGTTGCAAATCTATGCGGCTTGTGGGGACTGCGAGAACTGTGGGAGCGGGCTTGCTCGCGATAGAAGCGACGCGGTTTAGCAGGTAAAACGCGTTGATAGCATCGCGAGCAAGCCCGCTCCCAAAGGTGTGAAAACGCTTATTCGGGCGGGTGAATATGGCCGAATAGTTCCTGGGCAAAGCGCACGCGCTCTTCCGGTGTTTCCTTGATGCCTTTGGCGGCCAGTTCTTCGAGGTGGGCCTCGACTGCGTGGGTGCGCAGGGTCAGGCCGCAATCGTTGGCAATCTGGATATTCAGGCCCGGACGGGCGTTGAGTTCCAGAATCAGCGGGCCTTTATCCTGATCGAGAACCATGTCCACGCCTATGTAGCCCAGGCCGCATAACTCGTAGCAACCGGCCGCCAGCTTCATGAAACCGTCCCAGTTGGGCAGTTGCACGCCGTCCACCGCGTTGGTGGTGTCGGGGTGCTTGCTGATGATGTTGTTCAGCCAGGTGCCACGCAGGGTCAGGCCGGTGGCCAGGTCGACGCCAACACCGATGGCGCCCTGGTGCAGGTTGGCCTTGCCGCCCGATTGCCGGGTAGGCAGGCGCAGCATGGCCATTACCGGGTAACCCATCAGCACGATGATGCGGATATCCGGCACGCCTTCGTAGCTGATGCTTTTGAAGATCTGGTCCGGGGTTACCCGGTATTCGATCAATGCCCGGTCCCGGTGACCACCCAGGGAGTACAGGCCGGTGAGGATGCTGGAAATCTGATGTTCGATCTCTTCATGGCTGATGATCTTGCCCGAGACGGTACGGAAGCGGTCTTCGAAGCGGTCCGCGATCACCAGAATGCCGTCACCGCCCGCGCCTTGTGCGGGCTTGATCACGAAGTCGTTGCGGTCACCGATGATGTCATCCAGCTTTTCGATTTCTTTCTCGGTGGAAATCACGCCGTACATCTCAGGTACGTGAATACCCGCTTTGATTGCACGTTCCTTGGTGATGATCTTGTCATCCACAATCGGATACAGGCTGCGTTTGTTGTACTTGAGTACGTAGTCCGCATTGCGCCGATTAATGCCCATGATGCCCCGGGCTTCCAGGGCCTTCCAGGTCTTCCAGAAGCCGAACATCAGGAGTCAGCCTTCAAGAATGCTTTGAAACGCACCAGTTCGGTCAGGCGGTAGCCACGATAGCGACCCATTGCCAGCATGAAGCCCACCATGATCAGCAGGATCGCCGGGAAGGTGAACACGAAGTACACCAGTTCCGGCACGCTCATGACCAGATACGCCAGGGTGGCTGCGAACAGGGTGCCGATCGCGACCTTCATGGCATGCCCGCCACCGCGCTCTTCCCAGGTGATCGACAGGCGCTCGATGGTCATCGTCAGAATCACCATCGGGAACAAGGCGACTGAAAGCCCGCGCTCCAGACCCAGCTTGTGGCTGAACAGGCTGATGGCCGCGATCAGGATAACGACAAAGGTCAGTACTACAGACAGGCGTGGCAGCATCTGCAGCTTCAAGTGTTCAAGGTAGGAACGTAGCGTCAGCCCAAGTGCGGTGATCACCGTAAAGAGGATGATGCCGAAGCCCAGTTGGGTCTCACGGAAGGCCAGGGCAATCAGTACCGGGGTGAATGTGCCCAGGGTTTGCAGGCCGATCAGGTTGCGCAGAATCAGGATCACCAGTACCCCGATCGGGATCATGACCATGATCATGAAGGTTTGCTGGGTCTGCAGCGGCAAGCCGTACAGTGAGTATTCGAGGAAGTTGGCGTCGGTGTTTTCGTCGGTCAGCTTGGCCAGGCGAATGGCGTTCATTTCGCTGTTGTTCAGGCTGAAGGTAACGTTGGCTTTTTTGCCGCCATCGACGGTTACCATCGGTTCGTCGCCGATCCACCACAGCAGGCGGTCGGATGGCAGGCCCTGTTCGCCGGTTTCCGGGTTGAAGTACAGCCAGTCGTTGCCGTTAAAGCTGCGCAGCCACAGTTCCGGGGTTTGCGGCTGATCGGCTACCAGGCGGATGGTGTGGACTTTTTCCATTGGAACGTGGGCAATCGACAGCAGCAGCTCGATGATTTGTGCCTTGTGCGCAGTCGAAGGATCACCCGCCAGCAGCAGTTTCACGTTGTCATCATTGGCATTGCTGACGCGCTTGATGGTTTCGCTGATAAAGGTTTCGACATCGGCCGAGTGCTGGCGGATAGGTGCAAGCAAGGCTTCGGCGGCGATTTTTTCCGGGCCTTCCACGGCGATGCTGTCGCGGAACACCGGGCCTTTGACCTTGGTCTTGTCGCCCGAGTAGCGCTTGGTCAACACCAGGCGGTAGTACAGGGTTTGCTTGCCACTGACCCGGCGTGCCGACCAGGTGACCTTGCGGTTGCCGTCAACCCGGTTGACGCTCACCCCGTAGTTGTTGGAGATAAAGCTCTCGTTGAGGCTGACGTAGTCGCGGTTAAGCGGCGGCACGAACATCTGGATCTTGACCGGGTCTTTGGAGCTGGCGACGAACTCGACCTTGGCGTCGATATTCCACAAGTCGTCCGTGGCGTCTTCGGTCACAGGAATGCCGAGGACGAAAATCTGATAGGCCGTAATCGAAATGCCCAGCACCACAAGGATGGTGATCAATATTTTCAGGTGAAGGGTAAGAGCGCGCATTTCAATTACTCTGCGGTTTGAGCGTTGGCGACGCAGGCAGGTTTGCCAGCAGCGTATTTAAGGCTTGGGTCGACCAGCGCATCAAAGCGTTTGAGCGCTTCGGAGCCAATCAACAGCGGGTATTGGAACGCACTTCTATCGGTCAAGTTCACTTCGATGGTGCGTAAAGCCTTGCCCATGCAGATTTCCAGGGAAATAACCGGGCGCGAGGTGTAGTTTTTGTCGGACTCAGGATCGTAATCACCCGAGCGTCGCTTGATCTTGCTGACACGGGCCAGCGGGCGTTCGATGGGGTGCGAGTGGGCATCATCGATGGCCAGGTAAAAGCGTACCCAGCTCTCGCCATCACGCTTGAAGCGCTTGATATCTCGGGCGCTGAGCGAGGCGGTCTTGGCGCCGGTGTCGAGTTTGGCCGCCACCTGCAGGTCGATACCTGCCAGTTCAGCGTATTCGTTGAGGCCGTACACGGTTTTTTCGCCAGCCAGGCTCAGGCCGGGTATGCACAGCAGGAAGGCGAGGATATAGAGGGGAAGCAATTTCATAAATCGAAGCACGTCTCTTGCAATCTTCAGTTCAAGGCGACTGGCAGGAGCGCAAGTTTCCTCGTGCGGCTGCCCTATGGATGAGGGCAGGGCGGATGCGGTCGGCATTCTAACATGATGGTTTTATGGCGCCAGCGCCGAGGCGCTTGCAAGCGGCGATCAACCCTGTCGATACAACCAAGGTCGTATTATTGGATTGTCGACAATGTCGATTTATTCTTTGACTATCAGGGCTGAAATAGCTAATTTCAGCACTATTGATTTTCAAGGTGTCGACAATATGCTGCAAGCACTGGAACCTGCCACGATCGCCCAGGACGACTCGGAAACCCTTTCCGAGAACGTTTTTCGGCGCATTCAGGCGGCTATTGTCAAAGGCGAAATCGCCCCGGGAAGCAAGATCTCCGAGCCCGAACTGGCGCGCACCTACGGCATCAGCCGCGGGCCATTGCGCGAAGCCATCCATCGCCTTGAAGGCCAGCGTTTGTTGGTGCGCGTCCCCCATGTCGGGGCGCGGGTCGTGTCGCTGAGCCATGCCGAGCTGATCGAACTCTACGAAATTCGCGAGTCCCTGGAAGGCATGGCCTGCCGCCTGGCCGCCGAACGCATGAGTGACGAAGACATCGCCGAGCTACGCCAGGTGCTCGAAACCCATGAGCGCGATGAGGCGTTTCAGGCGGGCGTCGGTTACTACCAGCAAGAAGGCGACTTCGATTTTCATTACAAAATTATTCAGGGCAGTGGCAATCGCACCCTGACGCAAATGCTCTGTGGCGAGTTGTACCAGTTGGTGCGCATGTACCGCATCCAGTTTTCCGCCACGCCCAACCGCCCACATCAGGCGTTTGCCGAGCATCACCGGATTCTCGATGCCATTGCCGATCGCGACGGCGAACTGGCCGAATTGTTGATGCGCCGACATATCGGCGCATCTAAACGCAATATTGCCCGTCATTACCAAGACGGTGCCCAGCAGACAGCCACTCCACGAGGTGAGTCATGAGCAATAAGAACAGTCCAGGCCAGCGTTTCCGTGATGCAGTTGCAAGCGAACATCCTTTGCAAGTGGTGGGTGCGATCAACGCCAATCATGCGCTGCTGGCCAAGCGTGCGGGTTTCAAGGCCATCTATCTATCGGGTGGAGGCGTCGCAGCCGGGTCGCTGGGCGTACCTGATCTGGGTATTACGGGTCTGGACGATGTACTGACTGATGTACGACGCATTACCGATGTATGTGATCTGCCATTGCTGGTGGACGTGGATACCGGCTTCGGCTCTTCGTTTTTCAACGTGTCCCGCACGGTCAAGTCGATGATCAAGTTCGGCGCTGCGGCGATTCACATTGAAGACCAGGTAGGCGCCAAGCGTTGCGGTCATCGCCCGAACAAGGAAATCGTTTCGCTGCAGGAAATGGTCGACCGCATCAAGGCCGCCGTCGATGCGCGTACCGATGACAGCTTCGTGATCATGGCGCGAACCGATGCGCTGGCGGTGGAAGGGCTTGAGTCAGCCCTGGAACGTGCCGCGGCCTGTGTTGAAGCGGGGGCTGACATGGTGTTCCCGGAAGCCATTACCGAGCTTGAGATGTACAAACTGTTTGCCAACCGGGTCAAAGCCCCGATCCTGGCCAATATCACCGAATTCGGTGCCACGCCGCTGTACACCACCGAGCAACTGGCCGGTGCTGACGTATCGCTGGTGCTGTATCCGCTGTCGGCATTCCGGGCCATGAACAAGGCGGCCGAAAACGTCTACACCGCGATCCGCCGCGACGGCACCCAGCAAAACGTGATCGACAGCATGCAAACCCGCATGGAACTTTACGATGCCATCAACTACCACGAGTTCGAGCAGAAGCTCGATGCGTTGTTTGCCGCGAAGAAGTAACAGAACACTGTGACTCTGTGGGCGCGGGCTTGCTCGCGATAGGGTCACCGCAGTGATTCAGGCAAACCGTGTTGCCTGAATCGCGAGCAGGCTCGCTCCCACACAGGTATGTATTGAACCCAGTAGTTGCCGAATCCCTAACAAATTCAAGATTGGAGAAGCGCAATGGCCGAAGCAAAAGTATTGAGTGGTGCCGGACTACGCGGCCAGGTGGCCGGGCAAACGGCCCTGTCCACCGTAGGCCAGGAAGGCGCAGGCCTCACTTATCGTGGTTATGACGTACGTGAACTGGCGGCCGAAGCACGCTTTGAAGAAGTGGCTTACCTGCTGTTATATGGCGAACTGCCGACCAAGACCCAACTGGCTGCCTACACGGCCAAGCTGCAAAAGCTGCGCGATCTGCCCCAGGCATTGAAAGAAGTGCTGGAGCGCATTCCCGCCGACGCCCACCCGATGGACGTGATGCGCACCGGTTGCTCGTTCCTGGGCAATATCGAGCCGGAGAAAGACTTCGCCGAGCAACAGGACAAGACCGACCGCCTGCTGGCCGCCTTCCCGGCGATCATGTGCTACTGGTATCGCTTCAGCCATGACGGCAAGCGCATTCACTGCGTAACCGACGAAGAGTCGATCGGCGGCCACTTCCTGCACTTGCTGCACGACAAAAAACCGAGCGAGTTGCACGTCAAGGTGATGAACGTGTCACTGATCCTTTACGCCGAGCACGAGTTCAACGCTTCGACCTTTACTGCCCGTGTTTGTGCCTCGACCTTGTCCGACCTGTATTCATGCATCACTGCAGCGATCGGCTCGCTGCGCGGCCCGCTGCACGGCGGCGCCAACGAGGCGGCGATGGAAATGATCGAACGCTTCGACTCGGCAGAAGAGGCGGTGCAAGGCACCCTCGGCATGCTGGCGCGCAAGGACAAGATCATGGGCTTTGGCCATGCGATCTACAAAGACAGCGACCCGCGTAACGAAGTGATCAAGGGCTGGTCGAAAAAACTCGCCGACGAAGTGGGCGACACCGTGTTGTTCCCGGTCTCCGAAGCGATCGACAAAACCATGTGGGAACAAAAGAAGCTGTTCCCCAACGCCGATTTCTACCATGCCTCGGCGTATCACTTCATGGGTATCCCGACCAAGCTGTTTACCCCGATCTTTGTCTGCTCACGCCTGACCGGCTGGGCGGCGCATGTGTTCGAGCAGCGTGCCAACAACCGCATCATCCGTCCGAGCGCCGAATACATCGGCGTAGAACAGCGCAAGTTCGTGCCAATCGAACGTCGCTGAGTGAGGCCACTGGCTCCCGCTGAAGGTGGGAGCCGGTTCCCTCTTTTGTAACTACCGTGATCGAGTCCTGCGCCAATGAATACTGAATTTCGCAAAACATTACCGGGCACCCGGCTGGATTATTTCGACACCCGTGCGGCCGTCGATGCGATCAAGCCCGGTGCGTACGACACATTGCCTTACACCTCCCGCGTACTGGCCGAAAACCTGGTACGCCGCTGTGATCCTGCCACCCTGAATGCATCGCTGAGCCAGTTGATCGATCGCAAGCGCGATCTCGACTTTCCGTGGTTCCCGGCGCGTGTGGTGTGCCACGACATTCTCGGCCAGACCGCGCTGGTCGACCTCGCCGGCCTGCGTGACGCCATCGCCCAGCAGGGTGGTGACCCGGCCCAGGTCAATCCGGTAGTGCCGACCCAACTGATCGTCGACCACTCGCTGGCGGTGGAATGCGGCGGCTACGACCCCGAGGCATTTGAAAAGAACCGCGCCATCGAGGACCGTCGCAACGAAGACCGCTTCCACTTTATCGAATGGACCAAAAAAGCCTTTAAAAACGTTGATGTGATCCCGCCGGGCAACGGCATCATGCACCAGATCAACCTGGAGAAAATGTCTCCGGTGATCCAGGTGCGCGACGGTGTGGCCTTCCCTGATACCTGCGTAGGCACTGACAGCCACACCCCTCACGTGGATTCGCTGGGCGTGATCGCCATTGGTGTCGGTGGTCTTGAGGCCGAAAGCGTGATGCTTGGCCGTGCCTCGTGGATGCGCCTGCCGGAAATCGTCGGCGTCGAACTGACCGGCAAGCTGCAACCGGGCATTACCGCCACCGATATGGTGCTGGCGCTCACCGAGTTCCTGCGCAAGCAGAAAGTGGTCGGTGCCTGGCTGGAGTTCTTCGGTGAAGGTGCCGCAGCGCTGACCCTGGGCGACCGTGCCACCATTTCCAACATGGCTCCTGAATACGGCGCCACGGCTGCGATGTTTTACATCGACCAGCAAACCATTGACTACCTCAAGCTGACTGGTCGTGAAGATCAGCAAGTGCAACTGGTGGAGAACTACGCCAGGGTCAGCGGCCTTTGGGCCGACAGCCTGAAGGGTGCGCAGTACGAGCGCAGCCTGAGCTTTGACCTGTCGTCGGTAGTGCGCAACATGGCCGGACCGAGCAACCCCCACGCCCGTGTGGCCACCACTGATCTGGCGGCCAAAGGCATCGCCGGTCAATGGGACGAAGTGCCGGGGCAAATGCCCGACGGCGCGGTCATCATCGCGGCGATCACCAGCTGCACCAATACCAGCAACCCGCGCAACGTGATCGCTGCGGGCTTGATGGCGCGCAATGCCAACCAGCTTGGCCTGAGCCGCAAACCGTGGGTCAAAACCTCGCTGGCGCCGGGCTCCAAAACCGTGGCCCTGTATCTGGACGAAGCCGGTTTGACCCATGAACTGGAGAAACTGGGGTTTGGCGTGGTGGCATTTGCCTGCACCACCTGCAACGGTATGTCCGGTGCCCTGGACCCGGCCATCCAGCAGGAAATCATCGACCGCGACCTGTACGCCACGGCTGTACTGTCGGGCAACCGCAACTTTGACGGGCGTATTCACCCTTACGCCAAACAGGCGTTTCTCGCCTCGCCGCCGCTGGTGGTGGCCTACGCGATTGCCGGCACTATCCGCTTCGATATCGAGAAAGATGTATTGGGCCTGGACGCCAATGGCAAGGAAATCCGCCTGAAAGACATCTGGCCGAGCGATGAAGAAATCGACGCTGTGGTCAAGGCCGCCGTGAAGCCGGAGCAGTTCCGCCAGGTGTATATCCCGATGTTCGCCATTCATGAAGACACCGGCCCGAAAGTCGAGCCGCTGTATGACTGGCGCCCGCAGAGCACGTACATCCGCCGTCCGCCGTACTGGGAAGGTGCGTTGGCCGGGGCTCGTCCGCTCAAGGGCATGCGCCCGCTGGCGGTACTGCCGGACAACATCACCACAGACCACTTGTCGCCGTCCAACGCCATCATGCTCGACAGCGCCGCAGGCGAATATCTGGCGAAAATGGGCTTGCCGGAAGTCGACTTCAACTCATACGCAACGCACCGCGGCGACCACCTGACGGCCCAGCGCGCGACCTTCGCCAACCCGAAACTGTTCAACGAAATGGTGATCGAGGACGGCAAGGTCAAACAGGGCTCCCTGACTCGCCTTGAGCCCGAAGGGCAGGTGATGCGCATGTGGGAAGCCATCGAAACCTACATGGAACGCAAGCAGCCGTTGATCATTATCGCGGGCGCCGATTACGGTCAGGGTTCGTCCCGTGACTGGGCGGCCAAAGGGGTGCGCCTGGCAGGGGTCGAGGCCATTGCGGCCGAGGGCTTTGAGCGTATTCACCGTACCAACCTGGTGGGCATGGGCGTGTTGCCACTGGAATTTTTGCCGGGCACCAACCGCAAAACCCTGCAAATCGACGGCAGTGAAACCTACGACGTGATCGGCGAACGCACCCCGCGTGCCACGCTGACCCTGGTGATCACCCGCAAAAATGGTGAGCGCCTGGAAGTGCCGGTGACCTGCCGCCTGGATACTGCGGAAGAAGTCTCGATCTACGAAGCAGGCGGCGTGTTGCAGCGTTTTGCCCAGGACTTCCTGGAATCGGCGACAGCCTAACCCCAGCGCCGGGGCCACGAGCCCCGGCTACTACAGGACTCAGTGATATGGTCTACGCAGCGCAAATCAGAATTCCCGCGACCTATATGCGTGGCGGCACCAGTAAAGGCGTGTTCTTCAGTCTGCTGGACCTTCCCGCCGTGGCTCAGGTACCGGGTGCCGCCCGTGATGCCTTGTTGTTGCGCGTGATCGGTAGCCCAGACCCTTACGAAAAACAGATCGACGGCATGGGCGCGGCCACTTCCAGCACCAGCAAAACCGTGATCGTCAGCAAAAGCCTGCGTGCGGATCATGATGTCGATTACCTGTTCGGTCAGGTCGCGATCGACAAGCCCTTTGTGGACTGGAGCGGCAACTGCGGCAACCTGTCTGCGGCGGTCGGGTCGTTCGCGGTCAGCAGCGGCCTGGTGGATACCGCTCGTATCCCCCGCAATGGTACGGCGGTGGTACGTATCTGGCAGGCCAATATTGGCAAGACCATCATTGCCCATGTGCCGATCACCGACGGTGCGGTACAGGAAACCGGCGATTTTGAACTCGACGGCGTGACCTTCCCGGCCGCAGAAGTGCAGTTGGAATTTATCAGCCCGGCAGCGGATGAAGAGGGGGCAGGCGGTTCGATGTTTCCAACCGGTAACCTGGTGGACGACCTCGAAGTACCGGGTGTCGGCACCTTGAACGTGACCATGATCAATGCCGGGATTCCGACGATTTTCGTCAATGCGCGGGATATCGGTTACAGCGGTGCAGAGCTGCAGAGCGACATCAACAGCGACCCTAAAGCCCTGGCCATGTTCGAAACTATCCGTGCTCACGGTGCGTTGCGCATGGGCCTGATAGACAAGCTTGAAGACGCGGCCAAGCGTCAGCACACGCCCAAGGTCGCCTTTGTTGCCGGGCCTGCGGACTACGTGTCATCCAGCGGCAAGCCGGTCAGTGCTCAGAGTGTGGATTTGCTGGTGCGGGCCTTGTCGATGGGCAAGTTGCACCACGCCATGATGGGCACCGCTGCGGTGGCCATCGGTACGGCTGCGGCGATCCCGGGCACGCTGGTCAACCTGGCGGCCGGTGGTGAACAGCGCGATGCCGTGCGCTTTGGCCATCCCTCGGGCACCTTGCGCGTGGGTGCCGAAGCCCGGCAGGTTGACGGCGAATGGACCGTGACCAAAGCCATCATGAGCCGCAGTGCGCGGGTACTGATGGAAGGCTGGGTGCGGGTGCCGGGTGATTCTTTTTGATCGGGTGAACCCTTTGCCCTCACCCCAACCCTCTCCCTCCGGGAGAGGGCCAGGGTGAGGGGCTTTTGATTCTGATACATCAAACGGGCATTTAGACCCGCAAAATCACGATGAACCTGAGGATGGACACGACCCTTACCCACTCTTTGGAGACTGCCCCATGAGCGCCAACGTCGACCTCAACAACCGCCCCGATTACGACAAGGTTTTGCAGGACATTGCCGATTATGTCCTGTCCTACACCATCACCTCCCCCGAAGCCCTCGATACTGCCCGCAACTGCCTGATGGATACCTTGGGCTGCGGCCTGCTGGCGCTGCGTTTTCCGGAGTGCAGCAAGCACCTGGGGCCTTTCGTCGAGGGCACGGTTGTGCCTTTTGGCGCGAGGGTCCCAGGTACTTCGTTTCGCCTGGACCCGGTCAAGGCGGCATGGGACATCGGCTGTATCGTGCGCTGGCTGGACTACAACGACACCTGGCTGGCGGCGGAGTGGGGCCATCCTTCGGATAATCTGGGCGGTATTCTGGCGGTAGCCGATCATCTGTCGCAAAAACGTGTAGCCAATGGCGAAGCGCCGATGACGATGCGGGCGGTGCTCGAAGCAATGATCATGGCCCATGAGATTCAGGGCGTGATTGCCCTGGAAAACTCTTTCAATCGTGTTGGCCTGGACCATGTTCTGCTGGTCAAGGTCGCCTCGACGGCGGTGTGCGCCAAACTGATGGGCGCCACTCGCGAGCAGTTGCTGTCGGCGCTGTCCCATGCTTTTGTGGATGGGCAGGCGTTGCGCACCTATCGTCATGCGCCGAACGCCGGATCGCGTAAATCCTGGGCTGCCGGGGATGCGTCGAGTCGCGGGGTGCGTCTGGCTGACATTGCGTTACGCGGTGAAATGGGCATCCCCGGGGTGCTGACTGCGCCGCAATGGGGCTTCTACGATGTGCTGTTCAGCCATACCAACAAGGATCTGGCGCTCAAGCCCGAGGACCAGCGCCAGTTCAGCCTGAGCCAGCCCTATGGCACCTATGTAATGGAAAACGTGCTGTTCAAGATCAGCTTCCCGGCCGAATTCCATGCGCAGACTGCGTGCGAAGCAGCAGTGACCTTGCATCCCCAGGTCAAGGACCGCTTGCACGATATCGAGAAAATCGTGATTACAACCCACGAATCGGCGATTCGGATCATTTCCAAGCAAGGCAAATTGGCCAACGCGGCGGACCGTGATCACTGTATTCAATACATGACCGCGGTACCGCTGGCGTTTGGCAATCTGATAGCAGAACACTACGAAGATGATTTTCACGCGGCCCACCCGATCATCGACCAATTGCGGGAAAAAATGGTAGTGGTCGAAAATCCGCGCTACACACGCGAGTACCTGGAGGCAGACAAACGCTCAATTGCCAATGCCATCGAGGTTTTTTTCAGCGATGGCACCAGCACCGGGCAGGTGGAAGTGGAATACCCCATTGGCCATCGTCGGCGTCGTGATGAGGGGATTCCATTGCTGGAGGACAAGTTCAGGGCCAACCTGGCCACCCGTTTTGTGAGCCAGCGGTGTGCGCAGATTTTTACCCTGTGCAAGGATCAGCAGGCGCTGGAGGCCACGCCGGTTAACCGGTTTGTGGACCTGTTGGTGATTTGAGCCAGAAGTGGGAGCGAGCCTGCTCGCGAAAGGGCTTTACCGGCTTCGCGAGCAGGCTCGCTCCCACAGGTTTCATGTGTTCAGGGCTGTTATTTGAACCGCCGCTCCACGCCTTTTTCGACCAGGATCTTGGCCGATATTTCTTCCACCGAGAAATGCGTGGAGTTGATATGCGGAATGTTTTCGCGCTGAAACAGGCGTTCAACTTCGCGCACTTCAAATTCGCACTGGGCAAAGCTTGAGTAGCGGCTGTTGGGCTTGCGTTCGTTGCGGATGGCCGTCAGGCGGTCCGGGTCGATGGTCAGGCCGAAGAGCTTGTGTTTGTGTACACGCAGGGCAGCCGGCAGCTTGAGGCTTTCCATGTCGTCATCGGTCAGCGGGTAGTTGGCAGCGCGGATGCCGAATTGCATCGCCATATAAAGGCAGGTCGGGGTTTTGCCGCAACGGGACACGCCAACCAGGATCAGGTCGGCCTTGTCGTACTTGTGTGTGCGGGCGCCGTCATCATTGTCGAGGGCAAAGTTCACCGCCTCGATGCGCTCCATATAGTTGGAGTTGTGGCCAATGGAGTGGGACTTACCCACCGAATACGAGGAATGTTCACCCAGCGCCTGCTCCAGTGGAGCAAGGAAACTGGAGAAGATGTCGATCATGAAACCATTGGACGTGGCGAGGATTTCGCGAATGTCCTGATTGACGATAGTGTCGAAAATTATCGGGCTGAATCCGTCTTTTTCGGCGGCGTTATCGATTTGTTGTACCATTGCCCGCGCTTTTTCCACGCTGTCTATGTAGGGGCGCGTGAACTTGCTGAAGGTCACATTTTCGAATTGTGCCAGCAAACTCTGGCCCAGGGTTTCGGCAGTAATACCGGTGCCATCGGATATAAAGAAAGCAGATCGTTTCATTTGCGCCTTGGGCCTTAAGCTGGTGACGATTCTTGGATATGATAGGCGCGCTTTTGTCGCGCTACATGACAGGCAGTGTCACTTATTTTCCAGGTCCAGGCCACAATCGCTGTGATGCCTCATGATGAGGATCCAGCGCCCTGAGCTTTTCCCAACACCGTTAGTGGAGAGATCACCTTGGTAGAGTACGTAGTTTCCCTCGATAAGCTCGGCGCCCATGACGTGGAGCATGTGGGGGGCAAGAACGCATCCCTCGGCGAGATGATCAGTAATCTTGCAGGCGCTGGTGTTTCAGTTCCCGGTGGCTTCGCCACGACTTCTCAGGCATATCGTGATTTTCTCGAACTGAGTGGTTTGAACGACCAGATCCACGCTGCGCTGGATGCGCTCGATGTAGATGACGTCAATGCCCTGGCCAAAACCGGTGCCCAGATCCGTCAATGGATCATGGAAGCCGAGTTCCCGGAGAAGCTTAACGCCGAAATTCGTACCGCCTTTGCCGCTTTGTCCCAGGGCAACCCTGACATGGCCGTTGCCGTGCGCTCCTCGGCCACCGCCGAAGACTTGCCGGACGCGTCCTTTGCCGGTCAGCAAGAAACCTTCCTGAATATCCGTGGCGTTGAAAACGTCATTCGTGCGGCCAAGGAAGTATTTGCCTCCCTGTTCAACGACCGCGCTATTTCTTACCGCGTGCACCAGGGCTTTGACCACAAACTGGTCGCCCTGTCTGCAGGCGTACAGCGCATGGTGCGCTCCGAAACCGGCACCGCGGGCGTGATGTTTACCCTGGACACTGAATCAGGCTTCCGTGATGTAGTGTTTATCACCGGCGCCTACGGCCTGGGTGAGACCGTCGTGCAAGGTGCGGTAAACCCGGACGAATTCTACGTTCACAAACAAACCCTGGAAGCGGGTCGCCCTGCGATTCTGCGTCGTAACCTGGGCAGCAAAGCCATCAAGATGATCTACGGCGACGAAGCCAAGGCCGGCAAGTCGGTCAAGGTGATCGACGTTGAAAAGGCCGATCGCGCGCGTTTCTGCCTGACCGATGCTGAAGTCAGCGAACTGGCCAAGCAAGCCATGATCATCGAGAAGCACTACAAGTGCCCGATGGACATCGAGTGGGCCAAAGACGGCGATGACGGCAAGCTGTACATCGTACAGGCGCGCCCGGAAACCGTGAAAAGCCGCAGCGCCGGCAATGTCATGGAGCGCTACCTGCTCAAGGAAACCGGTACGGTACTGGCTGAAGGCCGCGCCATTGGCCAGCGTATCGGTGCAGGCAAGGTCCGCATCATCAAGGACGTGTCGGAAATGGATAAAGTCCAGCCGGGCGACGTACTGGTCTCCGACATGACCGACCCGGACTGGGAACCCGTGATGAAGCGCGCCAGCGCCATCGTCACCAACCGCGGCGGTCGTACCTGTCATGCGGCGATCATCGCTCGCGAGCTGGGTATCCCGGCCGTGGTGGGTTGCGGCAACGCCACCCAGCTGTTGAAAGACGGCCAGGGCGTTACCGTTTCGTGCGCTGAAGGCGATACCGGGTTTATCTTTGAAGGCGAACTGGGCTTCGATATCAAGAAGAACTCCGTGGACGCCATGCCGGACCTGCCGTTCAAGATCATGATGAACGTCGGCAACCCGGACCGTGCCTTTGACTTCGCGCAATTGCCGAACGCCGGTGTGGGCCTGGCCCGTCTGGAGTTCATTATCAACCGCATGATCGGTGTACACCCCAAAGCCCTGCTGAACTACGATGGCCTGCCACAGGAAATCAAGGACAGCGTCGACAAGCGCATCGCCGGCTACAACGATCCGGTGGGCTTCTACGTCGAAAAACTGGTTGAAGGCATCAGCACCCTGGCCGCCGCTTTTGCACCGAAAAAAGTCATCGTGCGCCTGTCGGACTTCAAGTCCAACGAATACGCCAACCTGATCGGCGGCAAGCTGTACGAGCCTGAAGAAGAGAACCCGATGCTGGGCTTCCGCGGTGCTTCGCGTTACATCAGTGAAAACTTCCGAGACTGCTTCGAGCTTGAATGCCGTGCGCTCAAGCGTGTGCGTAACGAAATGGGCTTTACCAACGTTGAAATCATGGTGCCGTTCGTCCGTACCCTGGGTGAAGCGAGCCAGGTGATAGATCTGCTGGCGGAAAACGGCCTCAAGCGTGGTGAAAACGGTCTGCGCGTGATCATGATGTGCGAACTGCCTTCCAACGCGATCCTGGCTGAAGAGTTCCTGGAGTTCTTCGACGGGTTCTCCATCGGCTCCAACGACCTGACTCAGCTGACCCTGGGTCTGGACCGCGACTCCGGTGTCATTGCGCACCTGTTTGATGAGCGCAACCCGGCGGTTAAAAAGCTGCTGTCCAACGCCATTCAGGCGTGCAACAAGGCTGGCAAGTACATCGGTATTTGCGGCCAGGGCCCGTCCGATCACCCGGATCTGGCGCTATGGCTGATGGAGCAGGGTATCGAAAGTGTTTCCCTGAACCCGGACACCGTTCTGGAAACCTGGTTCTTCCTTGCAGAGGGTCAGGCGCAGGCTTGAGTCGTTGAGCGTGGAGCAGGGCAGCCAAAGGGCTGCCCTGCTCTTTATAGGCAGTGGTAGGGCGAGTTCCTGTGTGAAATCGCCCTTTTTTGTGCAAGAGCATTATGCAAAGCAGCAGTCTCCTTTTTCCCGTTGCCCTGATCAGCGCTGAGCGTCGGGGCGATCTGAGCGAAGACGTTTATCGCTTGAAACCGGCCAACAGCCCGGATATTTCCGTTGAGCTGGTGGTGACCCGCCTGGGGATGGCCGACGACAGCCAGGTACGCGGCGTGCCGGTCATCCTGTTGCATGGCAGTTTTTCCAATCGGCGTTTTTGGTACTCGCCCAAGGGGGCAGGGCTAGGGGCGTTTTTGGCGCGTGCCGGGTTTGATGTGTGGCTGCCCGAAATGCGTGGCCATGGTCTTTCGTCACGAAATATTAGCTGGGCTAAAAATCGCGTGGCGGACTATGCCCGCTACGACTTGCCAGCCATAGCGGCATTTGTTCGCGAGCAAAGCGGGCAAGTTCCGCACTGGCTCGGCCATTCTCAGGGTGCCATCAGTTTGGCCGCGGCCTTGGGGGGCAAGTATCTGAGTGAGCCGGATGTGGCGTCGGCGGCGTTTTTTGGCTGTCAGATCAATCGCCGTTACTGGTCACTGAAAATTCCTCCGATTGAGTGGGGTGCCTATCTGTTGTTGAAGCGCTTCAAGCAACTGTCGGGGACGCGACTCAAGCGTGGCCCGGAAGACGAGCCGGTCAGCATCGCCCTGGAAACCCTGCGCTGGAATGGTTTTATGGGGCGTTTCAAGGACGCCGAGCGCGACTGGTGGGCCGGTTTGGCCGAGGTTCAGGTCCCGGCACTGGTGGTGGCAGCGGTGGGTGATCGGCAAACGCCGGAGTGGGCGTGTCGCAAGCTGTTCGACCAGTTGGGCTCAGAACAGCGCATGTTCGTGTCCCTTGGCCGTGAGCATGGCTTCAGCTCTGATTACAGTCACGTTGAAATGCTGGTCAGCCAGTCTGCGCAGCAGGAAGTGTGGCCATTGGTGCGTGATTGGCTACTAAAAGGCACGACGAAATCGTTGTAGATACTCTGTTGCAGGTCAAGCCCTCTATTGTGGGAGCGAGCCTGCTCGCGAACGATCTTCGCGAGCAGGCTCGCTCCCACAGTTGCAGTGTTTCTGCAGCTGCTTCGTTCATACGGCAGCTGGTGCGGATGGCGTGTGACCCGATATCGCAAGGTGGTCATAACGTGTTCTTTTATGTGATATTGGTTGCCGCTCGAGGCTTGGACGACTTTTAAAGCCGGGCTTGTCCAAAGCGTCTATAACCCATAGTGCTATCGTTGTTTTCACTGTTGTGCCCACCCTGAACAGGAGCTTTCCCGTGAATCACTACATCACCCCCGATCTGTGCGATGCCTACCCTGAGCTGGTGCAGGTACTTGAGCCCATGTTCAGCAATTTCGGCGGGCGCGACTCCTTTGGCGGCGAGATCGTGACCATCAAGTGCTTCGAGGACAACTCCCGGGTCAAGGAACAGGCTGAACTCAGCGGTGAAGGCAAAGTGCTGGTGGTCGATGGGGGCGGTTCCCTGCGTCATGCCTTGCTGGGCGACATGATTGCAGACAGGGCGGCAAAAAATGGCTGGGAAGGTATTGTTATTTACGGCTGCATTCGCGACGTCGATGTGCTCGCGCAAACCGATCTCGGCGTGCAGGCTTTGGCCAGTCATCCGCTCAAGAGCAACCGTCGCGGTGTGGGCGATGTCAACGTGCCCGTGACGTTTGCGGGTGTCACGTTCCGCCCCGGTGAATTCATTTATGCCGACAATAATGGCGTTATCATTTCGCCAACCGCTCTGAAAATGCCGGGCTAAACGCATTACCACTAAGGATCACGGATGTTCGAGGAAGAAAACGCTCAATGGGGGCTGGTGCATGCGCTGGTGCTGGATGGTGAAGGCGGCGCACGTTCGATTGCGCGCACCGAGCTGAACGACCTTCAGTTGCAGGCCCACGAAAGCCTCTGGCTGCATTGGGATCGCAGTCATCCGCAAACCCAGAGCTGGCTGCGTGATTCCAGTGGCTTGAGTGATTTCAACTGTGATCTGCTGCTTGAAGAAAATACCCGTCCGCGCCTGGTGCCTGCCCCCAACAATGAGCTGCTGCTGTTTATGCGCGGGGTCAACCTGAACCCCGGCGCAGAGCCTGAAGACATGGTTTCACTGCGTATTTTCGGCAGTGCGCAGCGCTTGATCTCATTGCGCATGCGACCATTGCGGGCCACCGATGAGTTGCTCAGTGAGTTTTCCCAGGGAGAAGGCCCGAAAAATCCCTCTGAATTGATCCTGTACCTGGCCCAGCACCTGACATTGAAGGTGCAGGACTTGATCGGCGAACTGTCAGAAATCGTCGATGACGAAGAAGATAAAATAGATGCCGACGAACGGTACACACCTGATCACAACAGCCTCCTGCAGGTTCGTCGAAGGGCAGCCGCCTTGCGTCGATTCCTGGCACCTCAGCGGGATATTTTCGGTCAGCTTACGCGTATCAAATTACCCTGGTTCAGTGCCGATGATGCCGACTACTGGAACGAACTGAACAACAGCCTGACCCGCTATCTGGAGGAGCTCGAACTGACCCGCGAGCGCGTGGGGCTGGTGCTCGAGTCTGAAGACCGGCGTTTGAACGTGCGTATGAGCCGCATCATGTATCGCTTTGGCGTGCTGACGGGGATCTTTCTGCCGATCACCTTTATTACCGGTTTGCTGGGCATCAATGTGGGGGGCGTACCGTTCTCCGATGACTCTTATGGCTTTGCCATAACCTGCGGCGTGATGCTGGTTATCGGGGCGGGGCAATGGTGGTTTTACCGTCGTTTGCAGTGGCTGTGACCGGGTGAATGTGACCCCGGCAAATGTCCCTTCGTCTTTTACTGACTTACCGAGAGGTGCTTATGCACGATCCGTTTGAACAGTCCTTACGTGAAATGCTCAAGGCCGAGCCGTCCAACCGGGATGACGATGCGTGCCTGGGTCGCGTGCTGAAAACCGCCAACCGACAGGTCGGTGCGGGAGACCTTTTCAGCCTGCTGGGCCGCTGGATGCAAGCACTGATGATTGCTTTGAATAGCGGTTCGGCTCATATTGCGCCCGTTTCGCGACGCAAATCTGCTGCTCGCCCTGTTGATAAGGCTGATTGAACATGGAATTGAATGTCTGGACCCAAAGCCTGGTCGCGGCAATGACTGCCTTGTGGACCAAGATTGCCAACTTTATTCCCAACCTCTTCGGCGCGTTGGTGGTAGTACTGCTGGGCTTCGTGGTTGCTAAACTGCTCGACGCCTTGCTGTCCAAACTGCTTGCCAAGTTGGGCCTTGACCGCCTGATGGGCGGTACGGGCTTGACCAAGATTCTGGCCCGGGTCGGAATTCAGGTGCCCATTTCGACGCTGATTGGCAAAATCGTCTACTGGTTTGTGCTGCTGGTATTCCTGGTTTCTGCAGCGCAGTCTCTGGGCCTGGATCGTGTGTCATCCGCGCTGGATCTGTTGACGGTGTATCTGCCCAAGGTCTTTGGTGCGCTGCTGGTTCTGCTGGCAGGCGTGTTGCTGGCCCAGGTGCTCAACGGCCTGGTGCGTGGCGCTGCCGAGAGCGTGGGCTTCGATTATGCCGGCGGGCTGGGCAGGGTGACCCAGGGGCTGGTCATCATCATCAGCATCTCCGTGGCTATCAGCCAGCTGGAGGTCAAGACCGACCTGCTAAACCATGTGATTGTTATTGTGTTGATTACCGTTGGTCTGGCTATTGCACTGGCAATGGGGCTGGGCAGCCGGGAAATCGCCGGGCAAATACTGGCCGGGATCTATGTGCGTGAGCTGTATCAGGTTGGTCAGGAAGTGCGGATTGGCGAGGTTGAAGGGCAGATCGAAGAAATTGGCACGGTTAAAACCACGTTGCTGACCGATGAGGGTGAGCTAGTCTCCATCTCGAACCGGATCTTGCTGGAGCAGCACGTAACCAGCCGCTAACACGGCAAACCCTGCTAATGTACGCCGCCGCAAAAAAGCCAAGATTGACTGGTTGCGGCGGACATTGACCTGACTGTTGGCACAACTCGTTTTGAATAAAGCACAATCGCTATCCATGCGCTATGACCCCCGCGAGCTCTCTGATGAGGAGCTGGTGGCGCGCTCGCATGATGAGTTGTTTCACGTGACACGTGCCTATGAAGAGCTGATGCGGCGCTATCAGCGCACTTTGTTCAACGTTTGTTCAAGGTATTTAGGGAACGATAGGGACGCTGATGATGTCCGTCAGGAAGTCATGCTGAAAGTGCTGTACGGTTTGAAAAATTTTGAAGGCAAGTCGAAATTCAAGACATGGCTGTATAGCATCACCTACAACGAGTGCATTACACAGTATCGAAAGGAACGGCGAAAGCGTCGCTTGATGGACGCATTAAGTATTGACCCCCTCGAGGAAGCGTCCGAAGAAAAGGCGCCGAAACCTGAGGAAAAGGGCGGACTTGATCGCTGGCTGGTGCATGTAAATCCGATTGATCGTGAGATTCTTGTGCTGCGTTTTGTCGCAGAACTGGAATTTCAGGAAATCGCGGACATAATGCATATGGGTTTGAGTGCGACAAAGATGCGTTACAAGCGTGCTCTAGATAAATTGCGTGAGAAATTTGCAGGCATTGCTGAAACTTAGTTCAGCGCAAATGGCTCTACGTGTAGGCAAGGTCTGATAGACTTGCTGCCGAGTTGTCCCCCGGTATGAGGGACTGCTTTACAATCACCAGATGGGGATTTAACGGATGAAACTGAAAAACACCTTGGGCATTGCCATTGGTTCCTTTGTAGCCGCAACTTCGTTCGGTGCCCTGGCACAAGGCCAAGGCGCGGTCGAGGGTGAACTGTTCTACAAAAAACAGTACAACGACAGCGTCAAGCACGTAGAAGACGGTTACAACCCAGGCGCATCGATCGGTTACTTCCTGACCGACGACGTTTCGTTGAACCTGACCTACGACAAAACCAACCACACCCGTTCGAATGACGGCACTGGCCACCAGAAAATCAAAGGCGACAACTTTGGTCTGAACGCTCAGTACCACTTCGGCACCGTAGGCGACGCTCTGCGTCCATACGTTTCCGGCGGTGTTGCTCACAAGAGCATGACCAACGTTGAGGCTGACGGCCACAGCGGTCGCGACAAGTCGACTTTCCTGACTGCAGGCGCTGGTGTTAAGTGGTACATCACTGACAACCTGTTCGCCCGTGCTGGCGTTGAAGCTGACTACAAACTGGACAACGGCAAGTGGGACTACGCTCCTACCGTTGGTCTGGGTGTGAACTTCGGCGGTAACGGCGGTAAAGTCGCTCCTGCTCCAGTTCCAGCTCCAGCACCAGTTGAGCCAGAGCCAGAAGCTCCGATCGCTGAAGTTGTTCGCGTTGAACTTGACGTGAAATTCGACTTCGACAAGTCGGTTGTTAAATCGCAGTACATGCCTGACATCAACAACGTTGCTGATTTCATGAAGCAGTACCCTGCGACCACCACTACTGTTGCTGGTTACACTGACAGCATCGGTCCAGACGCCTACAACCAGAAACTGTCGCAGCGTCGTGCTGACGCTGTTCGTGCAGCCCTGGTTAACCAAGGTGTTGCAGCCAACCGCGTAGACGCAGTTGGCCACGGCGAAGCCAACCCAGTTGCAAGCAACGCAACTGAAGAAGGCCGTGCCCTGAACCGTCGCGTAGAAGCTACCGTTCAAGCAGAAGCTAAGTAATTTTTAGCTAGGCTGTTCAGAAAAACCCGGCTCAGGCCGGGTTTTTCTTTGCCTGTGATTTAGTGAAGCGCGCAGCTATAATCGCGCTCTCTTCAAGCAACCCTTTGAGTCCTATCAGCCCATGTATAACCTGGCCCGCCAGTTGCTCTTCAAACTCTCCCCTGAAACCTCCCACGACCTGTCCCTGGACTTGATCGGCGCAGGTGGCCGTCTCGGGCTTAACGGTTTGTTGTGCAAGGCGCCGGCAAGGCTGCCAGTGACGGTGATGGGGCTGGACTTCCCTAACCCGGTCGGCCTGGCCGCAGGTCTGGACAAAAATGGTGCGGCCATTGATGGCTTTGCACAACTGGGTTTTGGCTTCGTTGAGATCGGCACCGTGACGCCGCGACCTCAGCCGGGCAATCCCAAACCCCGTATTTTCCGACTGCCTGAAGCGCAAGCGATCATCAACCGCATGGGGTTCAACAACCTTGGCGTCGATCACCTGCTTGCACGGGTTCAGGCAGCCAGGTACAGCGGTATCCTGGGTATCAACATTGGCAAGAACTTCGATACGCCGGTTGAGCGAGCGGTCGATGATTACCTGATTTGCCTGGACAAGGTGTATGAGCACGCCAGCTACGTGACTGTAAACGTCAGCTCGCCTAACACGCCGGGTTTGCGCAGCCTGCAATTCGGTGATTCGCTCAAGCAATTGCTCGAGGCCCTGCAGCTGCGTCAGAACGAGCTGACTCAGCGCCACGGCAAGCGCGTACCGCTGGCGATCAAGATCGCCCCTGACATGACAGACGAAGAAACCGTGCTTGTGGCTCAGGCGCTGCTTGAGACGGGTATGGACGCAGTGATTGCCACCAACACCACGCTGAGTCGTACAGGTGTTGAAGGTATGGAGCATGGCGACGAGGCGGGTGGTCTGTCTGGAGCACCGGTTCGTGAGAAAAGCACTCACACGGTGTCAGTTCTGGCCGGTGAGCTGGCAGGTCGTATGCCGATCATTGCTGCGGGCGGGATTACCGAGGGCAAACACGCAGCTGAAAAAATCACTGCGGGTGCGAGCCTGGTGCAGATTTATTCGGGCTTTATCTACAAGGGTCCGGCCTTGATTCGCGAGTCGGTTGACGCCATATCGGCCTTGGCGCGCTGATTGGCAGGCAATAAAAAGGGCTCCCCTAAGGAGCCCTTGGGCCGTAGCCCGCCGCCTGGAAAGGGCGGCAAGGTTGAGTCAGTACAGCTTCGAGGTGATGTCGGATTTTGCCCGGAGTTAGCCGACGGCGTGAAGTTCGTTGAGTCTGTGGATGCCCGCAGTGCCTGTCATACCGTCCCAGTTGTCGCCGCGTCCTTCACGCCAGCCGTTAATCCAGGCTTGGCGTACCGACGGTAGAGTAAAAGGGCAAAGCTCGCGGGATTTTCCGTTAACACCGTATTGATATCCGCGAAGGAACGCTTTTTCCAACGGATCACGCTTAAGTCTTCTCATAGGGTATTGCCCTCACTTGTTGACTGTTTATTTAGCGTCGGCCTTCCAGAGGCCGGGGCAGAGTGTTCTGCCGTTGGTGTGCTCGCTGCCGGCGTGGCGAGCATTTTGTCAGGGCCTGTGCGGCCGTAACCTGAGTTGAGTTCTAACCAATGCGCCAAGGCGTGTGAATGATCGTTTTGTCATAAGGACGTAACGATAATGGTGTTAAGGCCATAAGTAAGGTCGCTTTTTGACCACTGAATACGACCAAAGCCTGATAGGCCGAGTGTTTGCAAAGAGGATGCGTTTCATTCCCCGTCGCGAATACCCGCCTCTTTTGCTGGGGGACTATTCGACGAAGGGTCTGTATATGACCTGTTGTTTCCAGATGAATGACCTGCCTCGGCGTCTAAACTGTTCATGCCTGCGGGCATGAGTGATCGCCTCGGTGGAACGGCACAGTTTCGTGCCACGCGAGCGCTCTTCAAGAAAAGCGCTTGATTGAAAACGGAGCGGGCGATGCGTCGCCTTCTCGCTGATAGCTAATAGCCCAGGAATCCCATGTCGGATCGTTACGAACTCTTCCTTACCTGTCCCAAAGGCCTTGAAGGCCTGCTTCTCGAAGAGGCCACCGGCCTTGGTCTTGAGGAAGCCCGCGAGCACACCTCGGCCATTCGAGGCATGGCTACCATGGAGACGGCCTACCGCCTGTGCCTGTGGTCGCGCCTTGCCAACCGTGTGTTGCTGGTACTCAAGCGCTTCCCGATGAAGGACGCCGAAGACCTGTACCACGGTGTGCTGGACGTTGACTGGCAAGACCATATGGTGCCGGATGGCACCCTGGCCGTTGAGTTCAGCGGTCACGGCTCGGGTATCGACAACACCCACTTTGGTGCGTTGAAGGTAAAAGACGCCATCGTCGACAAGCTGCGCACGCCAAGCGGTGAGCGTCCTTCCATCGACAAGATCAGCCCCGACATGCGCATTCACCTGCGCCTGGACCGTGGCGAAGCCATTCTGTCGCTGGATCTGTCAGGCAGCAGCCTGCACCAGCGCGGCTACCGTCTGCAGCAGGGTGCTGCTCCGCTGAAGGAAAACCTCGCGGCGGCCATTCTGATCCGTGCGGGCTGGCCACGTATGGCCGCCGAAGGTGCTGCTCTGGCTGACCCGATGTGTGGTGTAGGTACGTTCCTTGTCGAAGGCGCGATGATCGCCGCCGATATGGCGCCAAACCTCAATCGTATTCACTGGGGTTTCGATGCCTGGCTGGGTCATATACCGGCCATCTGGAAAAAACTTCACGACGAAGCCACCGAGCGTGCCGAAATCGGCATGGCCAAGCCGCCGCTGTGGATCCGTGGCTATGAAGCCGATCCACGCCTTATCCAGCCAGCGCGCAATAACATCGAGCGCGCGGGCCTGAGTCACTGGATCAAGATCTACCAGGGCGAAGTGGCGACCTTCGAGCCGCGTCCGGACCAGAACCAGAAAGGCCTGGTAATCTGCAACCCGCCGTACGGCGAGCGTCTGGGTGATGAGGCGAGCTTGCTTTATCTCTATCAGAACCTCGGCGAGCGTCTGCGCCAGGCCTGCTTGAACTGGGAGGCCGCGGTGTTTACCGGTGCTCCGGATCTGGGCAAGCGTATGGGCATCCGTAGCCACAAGCAGTATTCGTTCTGGAACGGCGCCTTGCCGTGCAAGCTGTTGTTGATCAAGGTGGTGCCAGATCAGTTCGTTACCGGCGAGCGCCGTACCCCCGAGCAGCGTCAGGCTGAGCGCGAACAGGCTGAGTCCGATCTGCCTTCCAACATCGAAGCGCCAACCAAGTACGAGAAGTTCAACAAGAACGGTAACCCGATCAAACCGGCTCCGGTGGTGATCGAGCAGCCACGCTTGAGCGAAGGCGGGCAGATGTTTGCCAACCGACTGCAAAAGAACCTCAAGGCGCTGGGCAAGTGGGTCAAGCGCGAAGGTATCGACTGCTACCGTGTCTACGACGCCGACATGCCGGAATATGCGATGGCGATCGATCTGTACCACGACTGGGTTCACGTCCAGGAATACGTGGCACCGAAATCCATTGATCCGGTAAAAGCCTCGGAACGCATGTTCGATGCATTGGCGGCCATCCCACAGGCGTTGAACATCGACAAGAGCCGGGTAATCGTCAAGCGTCGCGAGCGTCAGAGCGGTACCAAGCAGTACGAGCGTCAAAGTGCCCAGGGCAAGTTCACCGAGGTCAATGAAGGCGGCGTGAAGCTGCTGGTCAACCTTACGGACTATCTGGACACGGGTCTGTTCCTGGACCATCGCCCGATGCGCATGCGTATCCAGAAAGAGGCTGCCGGCAAACGCTTCCTCAACCTGTATTGCTACACCGCAACTGCCAGCGTACACGCAGCCAAGGGCGGCGCGCGCAGCACCACCAGCGTTGACCTGTCGAAAACCTATCTGGACTGGGCGCGTCGCAACCTGTCCCTGAACGGTTTTTCGGACAAGAACCGTCTGGAGCAGAGCGATGTGATGGTGTGGCTGGATGCCTGTCGTGAAGAGTACGACCTGATCTTTATCGATCCGCCGACCTTCTCCAACTCCAAGCGCATGGAAGGCATCTTCGATGTGCAGCGCGACCACGTGCAATTGCTGGATCTGGCCATGGCCCGTCTGGCGCCGGGTGGCGTGCTGTATTTCTCCAACAACTTCCGCAAATTCATCCTCGATGAAAATCTGGAAGCGCGTTACGCGGTCGAAGAAATCACTGCCAGCACCATCGATCCGGACTTTGCCCGCAACAGCAAAATCCACCGTGCCTGGAAAATCATGGCCCGGTAATAGCGGCTGAGTACTGGCCTGCCTGCTTCTTGCAGGGGTGGGCCTGTAGTGGGAGCGAGCCTGCTCGCGATGGCATCACCGCAGTTTTGCGCCTGAGCGGGTCGCCTGCTTCGCGAGCAGGCTCGCTCCCACAATGAAAAACGCCCCTGATCGCACGATCAGGGGCGTTTTTTATTGCCCGGGCAACGCCTTACTGCGCGATGGATACCGCGCTATTCGGGATTTGCGGCTGACGATACAGGTCGAGCAGAACCTGATCCAGAATCGCCGAAGCGCCCCACGGACGAGGGTCGTTAAGGATGGCCACCACTGCCCAGGTATTGCCGTTGCTGTCGCGACTAAAGCCGGAAATGGCCCGCACGGTGTTCAGGGTGCCGGTCTTGATATGGGCCTGGCCGTTCATGGCCGTGGTTTTCAGGCGCTTGCGCATGGTGCCGTCTTTGCCGGCAATGGGCATGGAACTGATGAACTCGGCAGCGTAGGGGCTTTTCCAGGCAGCCTGTAGCATTTGCGCCATTTCCCGCGCGCTGACGCGCTCTGCACGGGACAGGCCGGAACCGTTCTCCATGATCAAATGGGGTGCGGTAATGCCTTTTTTCGCCAGCCATTGGCGTACTACGCGCTGTGCGGCCTTGGCGTCGTCACCGTCAGCATCGTTGCGGAACTGCGCGCCCAGGCTCAGGAACAGTTGCTGGGCCATGGTGTTGTTGCTGTATTTGTTGATGTCACGAATGATTTCGGCCAGGTCGGGCGAGAACGCGCGTGCCAGCAGCTTGGCATTTTTGGGTACGCTGGCCTGGCGGTCCTGGCCTTGAATGCTGCCACCCAGCTCTTTCCAGATAGCGCGTACGGCGCCAGCAGTGTAGGTCGCGTGGTCCAGTAGGGACAGATAGGTCTGCGAGTTGCAGCCATCGGCCAGTTGCCCGCTGACGGTTACCAGTACCGAGCCGTCGGCTTGCGGTACCGGGTTGTAGCGCACGTCGCCGGTGCATTGTTTGGTGTTGACGGCCTTGACCTGGTTGTCGATCTTGATGCTGGCAATTGGTGGTTCGACCGAAATCAGAACCTTGCCCCCATCGTTGCGCGCCACGAAACGCAGGGCCTTGAGGTTGACCATCAGCGAGTCGGGCTTGACCAGGAACGGTTTGTTCTTGTCATTGCCGTCGTCGTTGAATACCGGCAGTTGCGGCTGATTGAAGAAGTTGCGATCGAGTACCAGGTCGCCGGTGATCTGTTGCACACCATTGGCGCGCAGATCGCGCATCAACAGCCAGAGTTTTTCCATGTTGAGCTTGGGGTCGCCGCCGCCCTTGAGGTACAGGTTGCCTTGCAAAATGCCATTGTTCAGCGTGCCATCAGTGTAGAACTCGGTTTTCCATTGATGGGTCGGGCCAAGCATTTCCAGGGCGGCGTAGGTGGTCACCAGTTTCATGGTGGAGGCCGGGTTCATGGATACATCGGCGTTGTAGACAGTGGGAATGCCAGGGCCGCTTAGCGGCAGCAGAACCAGGGACAGGGCGTCGTCGCCCAGTTTGTTGGTCTTGAGCGCTTGCTGAACTTTTGGTGTGAGGGTGGTATTGACAGGGGCGGCGTTGGCGCCGAAGGCCAGTGGCAGAAAAAAGCTGGCGAGAAACAGTGGCCGTAAAGATTTGATCATATTAAGTAAAACCCTGCAGGCGAGGGGGGGAAATACGAGGGCATGATGAAAAGTTCCCTCAATGGTCATAAAAGTATTGGCATTATGCCCCAAGGTTGTCGGGGTTGTGCATCCACCTGTTACAGGGTTTCGCGGATAAAGTATAGAAAACGATGAACCGTTCACACGGAACCGGGCGCCGGGCGGCCGAAGCTGCTAAAGTGCCGCCCGTTATTACTTAAGAGGATTGTTCAATGGCTACTAATCGTTCCCAGCGTCTGCGCAAAAAACTGTGCGTTGATGAATTTCAGGAGTTGGGTTTTGAGCTGAACCTGGATTTCAAAGAAGACCTGTCGGAAGAGGCTATCGATGCATTCCTGGCAGCTTTCCTGGCAGAAGCCATGGAAGCTAACGGCTTGGGTTATGTTGGCGGCGACGACTACGGTCTGGTTTGCCTGCAGAAGCGCGGTTCGGTCAGCGAAGAGCAGCGTGCTGCTGTTGAAGCCTGGCTCAAAGCGCGTCCAGAGCTGACCACCGTTGAAGTTAGCCCGCTGTTGGACGTGTGGTACCCGGAAAAGCCAATCAATCCGGTAGCCTGACGTCAAATATAAAGGCAGCCCAAGGGCTGCCTTTATATGTTTTACCCCTCTGGCCCGTCCTGGGCTTTACATCGCATTCCCTGGTTCCTCCGACAGCTGCACAGGTGGCATGTGTCTGTCAGTCGTAAATCGACTTCTTCTTCCAGTCGGCATCGGCCTCGTCTGTCTTCAAACCTTCAGTCAGCTCGTTGACTTCACCCGTGGTCGGCTCAAGTGCGCTCTGCACTTGTGCGTTGGCGCGTGCCAGTTGTGCTTCGAAATCCTTGATCTGGGCGTTGTACATGGCGGGTACCGGCTGTTTGCGCAAGTACTGCACGGCACGTTCGAAAGCCAGGCGCGCCTGTGCGGGCTGATTTTTCTGCAGGGCCAGCTTGCCCAGATTGTTGAAGAACTCGATATGCAACACCACCAGCAAGTGGCGAATTTCCGTGAGCCACTGCTTGGCTTCGTTGGTCGGCAAAAAACCGTCCTTGGCCGCACGGGTGATTTGCCCGTGGAGTGTTTCAAGCAAAAAACGTACGTCCTTGGCTTTGGCTTCGGTCAGCACCGGGTTGGGCGGGTTGTTGACAGGAATTGACTCGCCCTTGGCAATCAGGCCGCCGAGCTCGGTCACTTGTGCCTTTAATGCCGCGCTGGATTTATCCAGGAGCAATAGGCGCTGTGTCGCATTGAGCTCAAGGCGGGTAAGCAGCAGTTTGAGGGCGGGAGACATCAACTGGCCGGGGAAGGTCTCGTTGACCTCGCTGCAACGACGGATGCGGTCGTTAAGCTCGACCTTGAGGCGGGCTTTCTCCAGTTTGTTGTTTTCCACTATATGGTTGATGTAGACGATGGCAATCAACAGTGCGATCCCGACGACGACAAGCAGGGCGATCATGGTGGGCGTCAACGTTAAAACCTCTTGTGGGTGTAGATGCGCTGTCTCGGTGAAGTCGCAGTGCCTGGCTAGGACGGGGGTGAGGATCGACTGGGCAGCAAACTGCCATCACTGAGGTTCGGCAATCATAACTCCTTGTAGGGTGCCGGAATATAGGCGCCAAGAGCTTGCCTCGAGACTCTGTAGGAAAACGCCTTAATAGGGGGGAAGTCATTGATTTCAATATATTTTCATATTGGGGTTGACGACCTTCCAATCCATCCCTAGAATGCGCGCCAATTGCAGCGTAAAGCGAACAGCCAAACGCATGTAACCAGTGAAGTTGTAGTGTGTCCCCTTCGTCTAGTGGCCTAGGACACCGCCCTTTCACGGCGGTAACAGGGGTTCGAGTCCCCTAGGGGACGCCATTGCGGGAATAGCTCAGTTGGTAGAGCACGACCTTGCCAAGGTCGGGGTCGCGAGTTCGAGTCTCGTTTCCCGCTCCATTTTTAAGCAACTTTGCTTTCGGGCGAAGTTGAGTGAAAGCCAAGAGACTAACGTTTGTTAGTGATCTGGCACTGAAATGTACGTGTGCATTTCGGGCAACGTCCCCTTCGTCTAGTGGCCTAGGACACCGCCCTTTCACGGCGGTAACAGGGGTTCGAGTCCCCTAGGGGACGCCATTATTGCGGGAATAGCTCAGTTGGTAGAGCACGACCTTGCCAAGGTCGGGGTCGCGAGTTCGAGTCTCGTTTCCCGCTCCATTTTTAAGCAACTTTGCTTTCGGGCGAAGTTGAGTGAAAGCCAAGAGACTAACGTTTGTTAGTGATCTGGCACTGAAATGTACGTGTACATTTCGGGCAACGTCCCCTTCGTCTAGTGGCCTAGGACACCGCCCTTTCACGGCGGTAACAGGGGTTCGAGTCCCCTAGGGGACGCCATTATTGCGGGAATAGCTCAGTTGGTAGAGCACGACCTTGCCAAGGTCGGGGTCGCGAGTTCGAGTCTCGTTTCCCGCTCCAAATTTTGTTTTTTGGAGCAACGCAGTTTCAAAAAACACACAGAAAGCAGCCTTCGGGCTGCTTTTTGCGTTTCCGGGTTTTGCTTTTCGACCCGTACGCAAACACCTCTAAGCTCATAACCAATCGATCTGCAAGAAAACTGCGACTGGCGCAACAAGGATTCAAACCTGTTTTGAGTTCATCAGATGTCGCATTATTTCGATAGCGCCCAACAACGGGACATCCAGGCCTTGTCCCGTACCTTCACCGGTCGAACCCAGTGGCCTACCTGGTTATTGCTGCTTGCCGTTCCCACCGCCTGGTTTGCGTTGCTGCTGGGCAGCCCGGTGCTTGGCGCTGGCTGGACGATTGTGCTGCTGATCCCGGTGGTGGTGCTGTGGATGTCGGTGCAGCACGAACTGCTGCACGGCCACCCCACAGGTTCCAGTAACCTTAACAAGGTGCTGGGCTACGCACCTTTTGCGCTGTGGTACCCCTATACCCTCTATCGGGACAGCCATTTGCAGCATCACCGCGATCATGACCTGACCTTGCCCGGCATTGACCCCGAAAGCCGCTATTTAAGCCAGGCTCACTGGCAGGGCAGTTCCAGTCTGCTGCGTGGTTTGCTCTGGCTGAACAAAACGGTGCCCGGACGCCTGCTGCTGGGCCCGCCCCTGGCATTGTTCGGCATGGCCAGGGAGGAGTTGCATCGCCTGCGCAGCGGCGCGCGGAAAGCCTGGTGCATGTGGCTGACCCACGGTTTTTTCACGATGCTGATGTTTGCCTTTATCGCGTACTGCAGCGAACTGGCTGTTTGGCAGTATGTATTTCTGGTTACCGTGCCGGTTTTGTCAGTGGGCATGGTTCGTTCCTTTTATGAGCACCGTCCCGCAGCCCGGCCGGAACAGCGAACGGTACTCAATGAAGCCGGTTGGCCCTGGACCTGGCTGTTCCTGAACCTCAACTTGCATCTGGTGCACCATGATTTACCGGGTTTGCCGTGGTTTTACATGCCCAGGGTCTACCGTGCGCGACGAGAGCAGTGGCAGCAGCGCAGCGGCGGTTTTCTGGTGCAAGGCTACGGTGAACTGATTCGCCGTCACGCGGTGCAGGCGATTGATAGCCCGCAGCATCCGTTCAGTTAATTTCACAAGGTGCCTTCCATGTCTGGCCGTTATGCCGAATTGGCAATGTATGTAGCCCCCCAGCAGGTCAGCGAAGCCAATGAACGCTGGTTGACCCGTGTTCTCGAGCTTTTGCAGCATACCCGTGGCGATGCCCGGGGCCTTGGCCTGCTGGAGTTGTTCAGGGCCCCCGAGTTGTTGCTGAGCCAGACCTGCGGTTATCCGCTGTTGACCCAGTTGCGCGGTCAGGTGCAATTGGTCGGTCGCCCGCATTACGAATGGCCCGACAGCAATGGGGGGGAGCATTGCAGTGTGATTGTCAGCCGTGATGCAGATCCGCGCCGCGATCTGGGCGCTTTCGAGGGCAGCCGCGGGGTGATCAATGATCAGCACTCCAACAGCGGCATGAATCTATTGCGCCATCGCCTTGCGCCCCTGCAGCGCGGTGGGCGCTTTTTTGCCTCCGTGGCCGTCAGCGGCGCGCACCGGCAAAGCCTGCGCTGGGTGCGCGAAGGTTGGGCCGACCTTGCCGCCATCGACAGCGTGACCTATGCCTACCTGGCCCGCTATGCGCCGGCAGAAGTTGCCGGGCTGCGGATTGTGGCGCGTACGGCCTCCAGCCCGACCTTGCCTTACATCACTGCGCTCAGTGCCGGACGTGACGGCGCAGGGCAGATTCGCCAGGCAATGAATACGGCCTTGGAGCAATTACCCGAAGTAGCTCTAACCTTGGGGCTGCGGGAAGTTTTACCAGCCAGTGAAGCGGATTATCAGATGGTTCTCGATTATCGGCAGGAAGCGGCTGAGTTCGGGTATGACGTGTTGCAGTAGTGGAGCCATACTTAATAGCTGAAACGAATAAACAAATGTTTTTTTAGTATTTAAATTGCATAAAACCATTTGCTAGGATCGCCGCACCGGATCACCGGACATACCGTTCTGTTTAATTCCTGGAGCCCCTATGTCCGGCGCCGACATCGCTCACCGCGACCATGTGAGCCAGCTTTATCGCACCCACTATTTGTGGCTGCATGCACGTTTGTGCCGTTACCTCGATTCCAGCAGCTACGCTGAAGACATCGCGGCCGACACGTTTGCCCAGCTTTTAAGCGCACCTCAGGGGCAGGTCATCCGCGAGCCGCGTGCGTTGTTGACGACTATCGCCCGGCGTCTGATCTTTCAACTGTGGCGTCGCCGGGATGTGGAACGGGCCTATCTGATGAGCGTGCAACAGCAAGAACCCCTTCATTTCCCCTCGCCAGAGACCCTGGCCCAGGCAATTCAAGCCTTGCAGATGATTGATGCCCGGCTCGATGGTTTGCCCGACAAGGTAAGGGAAACCTTCGTTCTATCACGGGTCAATGGCCTGACGTATCCCGAAATCGCACAACAGCTGGGCATATCCCGGCGCAGCGTGAGTGACTACATGGTTCGCGCCCTCAAGCGTTGCGCCATGCACGCCACCGCGCAACCCACCTACCGCCCCTCCATAACAAGAGAATCCGCATGAATAACTTGAAAAAATGGCTCGGTGGTCCGCTGCTGGCCTGTGCATTGATCACCCAACCGGTGCTGGCCGAGCAGAAGGCACCGGTTCACTTTGGTGATATCACCTGGGAAAGCGGCAGCCTGATTACCGAAGTGCTGCGCCTGATTACAGAGAAAGGCTACGACGTGGCGACGGACACATTGCCCGGCAGCACAGTCAGTCTGGAAGCAGCACTGGCCAAAAACGATATTCAAGTGATTGGTGAAGAGTGGGCAGGGCGCAGCCCGGTGTGGATCAAGGCCGAAGCCGAGGGCAAGGTGCTGGGGCTGGGCGATATCGTCAAGAACGCCAGCGAGGGCTGGTGGGTGCCGGAGTATGTGATCAAGGGCGACCCTGAAAAAGGCATCAAGGCACTGGCCCCGGACTTGAAGTCGGTCAACGATCTGGCACGCTACAAAGATGTTTTCCGCGATCAGGAAGACCCTTCTCGCGGTCGCTTTCTAAATAGCCCTACCGGCTGGACCTCTGAAATCGTCAACAGCCAAAAGCTCAAGGCCTACGGGCTGGACAAGGACTTCGTGAACTTTCGTACAGGCTCCGGCGCGGCGCTGGATGCCGAGGTCAGCTCATCGATCAAGCGTGGCAAACCGGTGTTGTTTTACTACTGGTCTCCAACCCCGCTGATTGGCCGCTACAAACTGATAAAACTCGAAGAGCCTGCCTTCGATGCCGAAGCCTGGAAAACCCTGGCCGACGCCAACAATCCCAACCCCAAGGGCACCCGCTCCTTGCCGGCGAAACTGGCGATCGGCGTGTCGACCCCGTTCAGCAAGCAATACCCGCAACTGGTCGAGTTCTACCAGAAGGTCGATTTCCCGATCGATCTGCTGAACACAACCCTGGCGCAAATGAGCGAAAAACGCACCGAACCGCGTAAGGCGGCGCAGGCCTTTTTGCGCGAGCAACCGCAGATCTGGCATGCCTGGGTTACTCCTGAAGCGGCGGCCAAGGTCGATGCGGCGCTTAAAGCGAATTAATTCCTTGAACAAGAGCACCGCATGTTTCCTGAAAATCTGACGTTTTCCATCGCAGGATGGGTCAATGATGGCGTTGATGCGCTGGTGAGCAACTACGGCGATGTGTTTCGGCACATCTCCGACACGCTGCTGTGGGCCATCATCCACCTCGAAAACCTGCTGCGCCTGACCCCGTGGTGGCTGATGCTGATCATCGTCGGCGCCATTGCCTGGCATGCCACGCGCAAAATTTTCAGCACCTTGCTGATTGTCGGCCTGTTGTTCCTGGTAGGTGCTGTTGGCCTGTGGGACAAGCTGATGCAGACCCTGGCGCTGATGCTGGTGGCCACGGTGATTGCTGTGCTGCTGGGCATCCCGCTGGGGATTCTGGCCGCCCGCAGCAACCGTCTGCGTTCGGTGCTGATGCCGCTGCTGGATATCATGCAAACCATGCCCAGCTTCGTGTACCTGATCCCGGTGCTGATGCTGTTTGGCCTGGGCAAGGTGCCAGCGATTTTTGCCACTGTGATTTATGCCGTACCACCGCTGATCCGTCTGACCGATCTGGGCCTGCGCCAGGTCGACCGCGAGGTGATGGAGGCGATCAATGCCTTTGGTGCCACGCCGATGCAGCAGTTGTTCGGTGTGCAATTGCCGCTGGCCATGCCCAGCATCATGGCCGGTATCAACCAGACCACCATGATGGCCCTGTCGATGGTGGTGATTGCCTCGATGATCGGTGCACGCGGTCTTGGCGAAGACGTGCTGGTAGGCATTCAGACCCTCAACGTCGGTAAAGGGCTGGAAGCCGGGCTGGCTATCGTGATTCTGGCGGTGGTCATCGACCGCATTACCCAGGCTTATGGCCGACCTCGGCATGGGGATCAGAAATGACCGTCAACAAAATTGAAGTACGCAACGTTTACAAGGTGTTCGGCAATCGCGAAAAGGCCGTGCTGGCGATGATCCGCGCGGGCAAGAGTAAAGACCAAGTGCTGGCCGAAACAGGCTGCGTGGTGGGCATCAATGACATTTCGCTATCGATCAGGGCGGGAGAGGTTTTCGTCATCATGGGCTTGTCCGGGTCAGGCAAGTCCACGCTGGTGCGTCATCTCAATCGGCTGATCGACCCCAGCAGTGGTCAGATCCTGGTCGACGGAGAAGACATCCTGGATTACGACATGCCTGCCTTGCGCCATTTTCGTCGGCACAAGATCAGCATGGTGTTTCAGAATTTTGGCCTGCTGCCTCACCGCAACGTACTGGATAACGTCGCCTATGGCCTGAAAGTCCGGGGCGAGAGTGTTGCGCAATGCCAGCAGCGGGCCCTCCACTGGATTTCCGTGGTCGGCCTGCAAGGTTACGAGCAGGTGTTCATTCATCAACTGTCGGGCGGCATGCGTCAGCGCGTCGGCCTGGCACGGGCATTGGCCACCGACACCGACATCATCCTGATGGACGAAGCTTTCAGTGCCCTGGATCCTTTGATCCGTGCAGAGATGCAAGATCAGTTGCTGGAATTGCAGCGCACTTTGCAAAAAACCATCGTGTTTATCACCCATGACCTGGACGAAGCGTTGCGCATTGGCAATCGTATTGCCGTACTCAAGGACGGGCAGTTGATCCAGGTCGGCAGCCCGCAAGAGATTCTGCAGGCTCCGGCAGATGACTACGTCGGTCGTTTCGTCCAGCGCCGGCGCACCAGTGCCTGATTCTGTACATATCCAGATACCGCCTGTAATGCGGATTCATTGCGTTTAATCAGCCGATCCGGTTCTGCCTCTCGCGGGCGTAACCCTCGTCTAATTCAACGCGATGAACTGTCATGAAAACACTTTCGACCACCCCTGATGCCATGATCCGCTACTCGGCCCTGAGTAGCTTTGCGGGTCACAGTTTTGCCCTGCGCCCGACGTTTCAAGGTGTCGTTGCCAGCTGGTTCAAGCAAGCGCTACAGGATAAATACCCGGCCCTGAACGTGGATTTTACGCAGCTCGCTATCGCTGAACCATTGAGCCATGAGAACTCACCGGGCATGCCCAGGCGCTATCGTTTCATGGCCGTTGCGGATGTGATGATTCAGTGCTTTATCGACTCAACGCCGGTGGTGCTTATCCAGGGGGTTCACCGCCTGAGCGTCGATAAAAACGAACTGTCTGCGCATCCATTGGCGGTGAACATGGCGGAGCTGCAAAGCATCATCAACGACCATTCGGGGTTATTGATTGCGGCCTATCAACAGGCGCTGGCCGAATTCTGGAGTGACAGGCAAAACGGCTCATTGGCCCCGCTTCAATGGTTGAGCGAAGTGTTACGGATGGCCCTGGGGGGTGCCGCCCTGATGCAAAACCGCGTGCCTGCCTTGCCTGCCGATCAGGCAGTCGTGCTGGCGGTGGTTGCATCCTTCCCTGACAGGGACAATCGGGCCAGAGGAACCCTCGAAACCCCGGTGCACGCCTATCTGGTCAATATCGACGGTACAGAGAACAACGTTCGGCGGCGCTTTCAACTGCCGGGTGTGGTGCTGATCACCCGGCAAATGCCCGATCACCTGATTGTGCTCGGTTATTCACTGGAGCACGGGGTTGAGTCCTTCAGCTCGGTACAGGCGTTCGCTACCTGCATGCTGACTCGTGTGTTGCAGGTTGCCCCCGTTCGGTTGTTGAGCTGGAGTCTGCATGAGCCCGAGGGGGACTTTATCACCGGCCTGGCCCGCACCTTGCTCGACCAGCAGTTGCGCAACATGGTGCGTGTGGGGCAAGCCGCTCAGGCAGGCAAATGGAGCGTCGGGCGACTGGAGCAGGTGCTGGACGAAGCGGCTGCGATGTTCCCGTTTTTCAGCGAGCAGGAACGCCCGCACCTGGAGAATGTGATCTCCGTATTGCCCGAGTGGCTCAAGCAGGCCAGCTCCGTGGATCAACTGGACTACAGCAGGTTGATGAGCGCAGAAGTGATCTGGCAGCGCCAGACCCGGGGCCGCACCTTTCTGGACGGTATTGATGCATTGCCGGTGTACGCCGAGAAAATGATCAGGCAACGCATCGAGCGCGATCATCCGCGGTCAGGCCTCGATATCTCGCACATTGAGATACATGACGTGGGGGTCGAAAACTTGCAGCTGCCTGTTTTCAGCGACGATGTGCTGTCTTTTGTCGAGTTTGTCCTTGGCTACAGAGGCGGCTGGCCAGTCGGCCTGATCGCGGTCAAGGATCGCACAGGCGCCCCAGTACCTGACTGGTTGACCAGTGGCTACGTGAAAAGCCTTGTGGATGAGCTGGATGTGGGAGTGGGCTATATCGCGCTACTCAAGGGTTACCTGGTGGACGACGACAAGCAAGTCATGCAGCGCGAGGCGTTATATGCGGCCCAACTGAGAATTCAATTGCCGCTGTTGGCCCTGGAGAAAAAAATCAGGGGGCAAGCCGGTTTTACCCCGCAGGGCTTGCATGTGGTCACCCAGGTCATGCGCCACGACGCGCAACGGTCGGTCAGCCATGACTATGTGTGCGTGCGGCCCCTGGGCTTTTACGCCTATGAAGGGGCCAGAGTTGATACGGCGGCGAACATGTTTGTCTTCGGCTCGCTGAATATCCAGACAGGGCCCTTTATCCTGTACCGGCCTTTTGCCCCTGAACCCTTGTTGGAGTATGCCAGCTGGCCCGCATTGTTTGACGCCATCAAGCATCCGGGTGAGCTGCAAGAAAGCATATTGACCTGGCTGGACGATGACGCCCGTGGTTATTACGCCGACGGCGGTTTTGCGCGACCGCATCTGGAGAATGTACTGCTGGAGGGTTTTTTGGCCCTGTTGCCACGTCGCCCGGCGACCTTGAGTACGCGTAGCCTGGTGGGCAACTACTACGGGGCGATGTTTGACGCCAACGTCAGTGCGTTGATGAGCATGGCGGACAACCAGACGGTGTCGACCTCTGAGCGTCGCTGGATGCTGCTCAAGCACTATGGCTGGAGCCTGTTTAACGGGTTGACGTTTTTCCTCAGTGGGCCCTTGCAGAAAGCCGCCTGGCTTTTTCAGACCCTGTTGAGCCTTGATAGCGGTTTGCAGGCGCGAATTGATGGCGATAAAGAGGCGGGGCAACAAACGGTTATCGATCTTTTATTCAATATCAGCCTGGCACTTCTGCACGAAGGTCTGAGATTCAAGGCAAAAGCCAATGCCCGGTTACGCTTGAGTGCCCCTGTCGATGAACCGTTGTTTACGATCTATAAACCTGAGGCCCTCCCGGCGGTTGAGCCAGTGTCCGCTAGCGTTATCGCGCAAAAGAAACAGCCCGATATTGAACCCCGTGCTGCCAGCCAGTATTCGTCCCTGGACTTCTCATGGTTCAGTGCTCAGCCCCGTTTGACAGAGCTGCAGCAGGCAAGCCTGGACACTTTTGTGCTGGATCTGGACTTGAGCCAGGGCACGCGCATCGAAGTAGGCCCCTTAAAAGGTGTTATCAACCATGAGGGCAAGTCATATGTGCAGATCGGTGCCAAAACCTATCGCGTTGGCCGTGACGCGGATGGGCTGGTGATCCAGGACGACAGGCAGCCTGAAAGATTTGGCCCGCGCCTGAGAAGGGATGAGGCCGGGCAGTGGCAACTCGATCTGCGTTTGGGATTGCGCGGCGGAGGTCCCAAAAAAACCATTCAGGCATTGCGCGAGAAAAAGACCCAGAAAGTGGCCGCGTTGCAGCAAGAGGCCGAACGCCTGGACGAAGAGCTTCTGAGGCGCGACCGAGTGCTGAAACTGACTGAAGAGTTGCTGACTAAATTTCCCGATCGGCGAGCGACGTTTGTTGATCGCTACGAAGCTGAGCTGGAAGCGTGGCGCGCGGGTGTGCTGGACATGATCAACGTCAAAACCAGGTCGAACCAAATTATCCCCCTGGAGGGCTTTGAGGCCAGAACACAGGAGACTTGGGTACAGCTGACCTTGAGGCTGTTCAAATTACAGAACTACCTGGAAGAAGCGCTCCGTGAACTGCCGGTATCCAACTCCAGGGTCTCTTATACCGCTTCGCTGCTGGAGGTTCTGGCAGAGATAAACAATGGCTCGAGTGCTCCCTATGAGCGCTGGATTACCAACTTGAAACAGGCCGAACGGCTAGAGGCGCGGTTATATAAAAACTCGCTGCGCGAGTGCGATGCCCTTGATGAGGTCAGAACCAGGCCGTTGCCCAGATACAGCGCACTGGAAGAGATAATCAATCAACCCAATCGGGATTATTTCGACCGCCACTGGTCCGCCGCCTACCTGGAAACCCTGTGCGAACTGGTGATCCGCCGTGATGCGGTCAACCTCATACCTGAAGAGCAATATGCATTTGATCTGTTCGGGCAAGGAACATTGATTGATACCGCCTGGTCGCAATTAAGCTTGCGCCGTGAAGAGACGAAGTATCCCGGAGAGCATCTCGATTTCTTCGATAAGACCATCGAAAAATACGACGCAGCGGAAGGCGTTTGCCAGAACCTTGTCAGTCTTGGCTCCGAGCATTTCCGTAATGAATATCTGCCCGACATTATTGAGGTTCTAAGCAGCCTGAGAACGTTTGCAGAAGCCCAGATGCAGAATGTTATCCGTGAGTCCGAAAGCTCCTCTTCTGAAGCAGAAGAGCCCCGGCCAGGCCCCAGTCGCCTGATCAATGAGCCAGGAGCCGGGGCAGGATCGTCCCGCGGGACTCAGCAAGTAATCAAGACCACAAAAAACCTGACGCTGGTAGGGCAGCGTCGTCCTCCGTCCTCGGAGTCTGAAGATGAAATCGTCGATGTGACTGAGGGCATCGATCAAATGAATATCCGCTCCTATCGCAAAACAGAGGCGGGAGAATGGGAAGAAATCGGTAGCAGCAGACCACCCACTCTTCAGGCTTCACAAGCCAAGTCGTTATCCCGACTCCAGGCTGACGCCCGCACGTTGCTGGAGCGGATTTCGGGAGTCATTGCACAGAACAGGGCAAGCGCTGCAACATCCAGAATACCGATCGAAATAGAAGAAATTCTGAGCTTCAAAGCCAGCTCACTCGACGAGGTGGCGCAGAAGATGGAGCGGATTGTGCTCACATCCAGCCCTGAGGTTGAGCCCCTGACTCAAGAGCGCAGAGCTGGCGCTTTGGCATTAATTACCGACCTGAAGGCGGCGGCCGGCAGGTTGCGCGCCGAGGGCCGAAGCCTGCGCATCAGCATTATCAAGCGGCTGCCGCCAACGGGTGCCAACGTCGAGTATTTAAAGGCCCAGGGCGAGGTAAACATTACCCGCGTGGGGAGGCGGCGGTTTTTGTCCAAAGGCCAGCGCAAGGATTATCTTGAGGAATACGCCATTAGCACTTTGGAGGGTAATGAGTTGTGGTTTGCACATTTTCATTACAAGGCAATGGACACACTCGCCGCCGACTTTGACGTGGCCCACTTGAAAACGGCCCAACAGCGCACCCTGAGTGAACAGGCGTTGTACGCCCGGGCACAGAGTTCCCATGACTATATCGCGGTGTATCGCGCCAAACTGGATCGGGCCATGGCGCAGCGGCTTTTTTTATCCCTTCCTTGATTGCGTCAGGCCAGAGCGTAGCGTACTGAGAGCACGCCCTTTTTCTGACTTACGGACAACACGTTGACGGTGCCCAGTTCAGCCAGGGATTGCACATGGGTGCCGCCACATGGATAGCCCGGCAGCTCGCCAAAACGGATGGCGCGCTGCTCCGAGTCCAGGCAGGTATGCCTTTGCAGGTCGGCAGCGATCCATTGTGCCAGGGTGTGCTGTACGGCCTCGGCCTCAAGGGGTTGCGGATTGTCGCCGGCTACAAAGCTTACCCGGCATTCGCCTGGCCAGTGATGGGCTTTGGTGGGTACCCAGCCCAGTTGCTCGCCGCATACACCAATCAAATGCCCGGCCGAATGCAGGCGGGCATGCAACCGACGGCGGGTTTCGTCGACCTGAGCCTGTGCCCGGCCTGTCGGTACGGGCACGCTGACGTGGTGCACGATAGCATCCTGTCCCTGCACAACCTTGATGACCTGGCTGTCGCCGATCCAGCCCGTGTCGCTGGGTTGCCCGCCGCCCTGGGGATGAAAGGGGGTGGCGCAGAGGATGACGGCAAACCCGTCTTCTTGGGGCGCGCAGTGGATGACTTCGACCTCGCAGCTCACGGCGTCGTCATTGAAAAACAGGCGTTGGGTCATGGAGGTGTTCCTGAGCGGGTTTCGTTTTTAGTATAGGGGGGAGCCAGGAGTGTGATAATCCATCAAATTTTCAATGGACCTGTGCGCTGTGAGCATAAATCTCCCGTTGTCATTACTGGCTGAAATGGTCGTGTTTGTGAAAGTGGTCGAGGCAGGCAGCTTCTCTGAAGCCGCTCGTCAGCTTGGCACATCGCCTTCGGCGGTCAGTCGCAGTGTTGCCCGACTGGAAAAAGCCCTGGCCATTCGCTTACTGCAACGCACAACCCGCAAGCTCGGCCTGACCGATGCAGGTGAAGAGGTTTTCAAACGTTGCGATGAAATGGCCTGTTCGGCTCAGGCGGTGATGGACCTGAGCGGGCGTTTTACCCGGGAGGCCGAGGGGCTCATTCGCCTGAGCGTGCCCAAGGCCGTGGGGCGGTATGTGATACATCCCCATATGCCCGAGTTTCTGCGCCGTTACCCCAAGGTTGATGTGCAATTGATCCTCGAGGATCGTTATGTCGATTTGATCGATGACAACATTGACTTGAGCATTCGCATTACCGACCAGCCGCCACCGGGGCTGGTGGGGCGCCAACTGTTCCCGATCGAGCATTTACTCTGCGCCACACCGCAGTATCTGGCCGGGCACGGGGTACCGCAGCAGCCTGAGGACTTGCGTGACCATAGTTGCATTTACCTGGGGGAAACCCCGGCTGATGCGCGCTGGAAATTCAGGCAGGGTGGCAGGTCGGTAACGGTGGGGGTGCGCGGACGTTATGCGGCCAATCATACGGGCGTGCGCCTGGATGCGGTGTTGCAGCATATCGGGATCGGCAGCTTGCCGTACTTTACGGCACGCCAGGCGCTGGAGGAGGGGGTGGTGGTGCAGGTGCTGCCCGAGTGGAATTTTATTGCTTCCTACCACGGCGGCGTGTGGTTGCTACAAACGCCCACCCGGTATTTGCCGCCCAAGCTGCGAGTGTTTATCGACTTTCTGGTGGAGCGGATGGCGCAGGAACCTACGCTGGAGATGTGGCGTAATCCGTAGCAGCTGCCGAGGGCTGCGCCGCCGAACGCAGCCGTTGGAACGGCTACAGAGCTTTTGCTTCTTTAAAAAAAGCCCGCCAGGCAAAACCGGGCGGGCTTTTGGGTCGGACTGCGATCAGTGCTGCGGGCTGTCTTGTGTCGTGGGCAGCGCCATCAGTTGTTTTTCCTGATTCCAGTCAAACGGCTCATCGTTCAGTTCGGCTTCGTGGCGGCGCTCTTCCAGGGCTTGATACATGTCCAGCTCTTCATCCGACAGGAAGTTGAAGCAGGCGCCGCCGAAGTACCACAGCAGGTCGCGCGGGACCAGGTGGGCGATCTGCGGATAGCGCTCGATTACCTGGCACATGATGTCCTGGCCCAGGTACTGGCTGTTGATCGGGTCAACCGGCAACGAGCTGCGCATGTCGTCAAAACGCTCCAGGAACAGCGCGTGGCTTTCCTCGGGGATCTGCTCAGCGTCACCGACAGCAACCAGGATGCTGCGCAGAATGTCGAGCAGGACAAGGTTGTGGTTCAGATCGTTGGTGGCCATTGCGGGTGTCCTCTAGGGTAAAACGGGCGCGAGAGTATAAAGCTCATCGCGCTCGCTGTCCTGTTATCGAATCTTTCCTTCTGTGTGGCTGAGTTCTTCCTTGCTGAAGTCATCCACGTCGATGACCTTGCGTCGTGCGGCTTCGGCGGTGCGCAAGGTTTCAGCTTCGGCCGGTTGCAGTACCCCGGCTTGCAGCGCGGCATCGATGGACGGTTCTCCTGCAGCGGGTTTTACCTGGCCACTTTTCAGCGCTTCGTGGAGTTTTTTGTGCAGGGGGCGCGCTTCGCTCAGCAGGTTGCTGGCATGTTGCAGGGCGCCCACAGCGTCATCCGGCGATTGCGGGCGGTAGCAGCCAGCGAGCACGGCTTCAAGTGCCGGATCCCCTTTGGCGCGGCCCAATACTGCAGCGACCTCGGCATCCAGTGCGTCCGACGGACCGGTATGCCGGCGCCCAAACGGAAATACCACGCCGCGCAACAGAAAGCCCAGCGTTCGGCTCGGGAAGTTTTTCAACAGTTCATCCAGTGCGCGCTCAGCGTGGCCCAGGCTTTCTTCCATAGCCCATTTGAACAGCGGATCAAGGTATTGCGGCGAGTCGAGGTCGTGATAACGCTTGAGGGCGGCCGACGCCAGATACAAATGGCTCAGCACATCGCCCAGGCGCGCAGACAAGCGTTCGCGGCGTTTGAGCTCACCGCCCAGCAGCATCATGCTCAGGTCCGCGAGCAGGGCGAACGCCGCCGCCTGACGGTTGAGCGCGCGGAAGTAACCCTGGCTCAACGGGTTGCCGGGCGCAGCTTCGAAACGGCCAATGCCCAGGTTCAACACCAGCGTGCTGGAAGCGTTGCTGATGGCAAAACCAATGTGTTTGAGCAGCAGGGCGTCAAACTCCAGCATGGCTTGATCTTTATCTTCCCGCCCGGCCAAGGCCATTTCCTTCAGCACAAAGGGATGGCAACGGATGGCGCCCTGACCAAAGATCATCAGGTTGCGCGAGAGGATATTGGCGCCCTCTACAGTGATGAAGATCGGAGCCCCTTGCCAGTTACGCCCCAGGTAGTTGTTGGGGCCCATGATGATGCCTTTGCCACCGTGCACGTCCATCGCATGGCTGATGCACTCGCGGCCGCGTTCGGTAAGGTGGTACTTGAGAATGGCCGAAAGAACCGAGGGTTTTTCCCCCAGATCCACCGCGTTGGCGGTCAGCATGCGGGCGCTGTCCATCAGCCAGGCATTGCCGCCGATACGCGCCAGCGCCTCCTGAATGCCCTCGAAGGCGGCCAGTGGCACATTGAACTGTTCGCGTACCTGAGCATATTGGCCGGTCACCAGGCTGGTGAACTTGGCCGCGCCGGTGCCCACTGCTGGCAACGAAATCGAGCGTCCCACCGACAGGCAATTCATCAGCATCATCCAGCCTTTGCCGAGCATTTCCTGGCCGCCGATCAGGTAGTCGAGCGGGATAAACACATCTTTGCCCGAGTTCGGGCCGTTCATGAAGGCTGCGCCCAGGGGGAGATGGCGACGGCCGATCTCGACGCCGGGGGTGTCGGTAGGGATCAATGCCAGGCTGATGCCCAGGTCCTCTTTGTCGCCCAGCAGATGGTCCGGGTCATGGGCCTTGAACGCCAGGCCCAGCAGCGTGGCGACGGGGCCGAGAGTGATATAGCGTTTCTCCCAGTTCAGGCGCAGGCCGATAACTTCCTCACCTTGCCATTGGCCTTTGCAAATGATCCCGGTGTCGGGCATTGCCCCGGCATCTGAGCCTGCCAGTGGCCCGGTCAGGGCAAAGCAGGGGATGTCATCACCACGGGCCAGGCGTGGCAGATAGTGGTCGCGTTGTTCATCGGTACCGTAATGCAGCAGCAGTTCAGCGGGGCCCAGGGAATTGGGCACCATTACGGTGGAAGCCAGATCGCCACTGCGGGTGGCCAGTTTCATGGCGACCTGGGAATGGGCGTAGGCCGAGAACCCTTTACCGCCGTAGGCTTTTGGGATGATCAGGGCGAAGAAGCCATGCTCCTTGATGTGCGCCCAGGCCTGGGGTGGCAAGTCCATGGCCTGGCCGATTTCCCAGTCGCTGACCATTGCGCACAACTCTTCGGTTGGGCCGTCAATAAATGCCTGTTCTTCTTCGGTCAGCCGGGCCTTGGGGTAGGCCAGCAGCTGGTTCCAGTCGGGGCGGCCACTAAACAACTGGCCGTCCCACCACACGGTGCCGGCATCGATGGCATCGCGTTCGGTTTGCGACATCGGCGGCAGGGTCTTCTGGAACCAGTTGAACAGGGGGGCGGTAAAGATTTTGCGACGAAGCTCGGGCAACAGCAGCAGGGCCGTGGGCGCGGCCAGCAGCAGCCAGAGGATTGCCAGCAACCCGCCAGGTACATGGCCGATAACCCCCATGGCCAGTAAATACACCGCGACCACGGCAATGATCGTCAGGGGGGCGATGCGGCGATGGGCCATATAGGCGATGCCAACAATCAGAACCAGTATCCACAACAACAGCATATTCAATCCTCCATGAAATCAGGGGCGTGCACCCTTGTGAGCTTAGTCGCAACTTTCGATCAGGGTTGTAGGGATAGTGACCTCGCGCTGGAGACGGAGTTCGTCATCCCGGCGTAGACTCCTTCGGCGTCTATCAATCAGGAGCCAGATCATGCTGAAAGTGTGGGGTCGCAAGAATTCGTCAAACGTGCGCAAGGCGTTGTGGTGTGTTGAAGAGCTGGCGTTGCCGTATAGCCGGGTAGAGGCGGGCGGCGCCTTTGGGGTGGTCAACAGCCCTGAGTACCGGGCGTTGAACCCTAATGGCCAGGTGCCTGTGATTGAAGAGGACGACGGCTTCGTGCTGTGGGAGTCAAACACCATCGTGCGTTACCTCTCTGCCAGATATGGCTCGGATACGTCATGGTACCCAACCGATGCACGTGTGCGGGCGCAGGCGGACAAGTGGATGGACTGGACCAGCACTTCCTTTGCCGGGGTGTTTCGCACGGTGTTCTGGGGTGTCTTGCGCACGCCGGCCGAGCAGCAGGACTGGGTGGCAATCAACGCCGCAATCAAGGCCAGCGGCGAATTGCTTGCCGTGGCCGATCGGGCCCTGGCTGAAAAACCCTACTTGTCCGGTGATGAAATCGGCATGGGTGATATCCCGCTGGGTAGCTTCATTTACGCCTGGTTTGAAATGCCCATCGAACGCCCGCCCCTGCCGCACCTGAGTGCCTGGTATGAGCGCTTGAAGCAGCGTCCGGCCTATCGAAATGCCGTCATGACCGCGTTGACTTAATAGCCACTATTAATACGGGCGACTGTACTTGTGCGGCGAGGCCAAGCACCATAGGGTCTTGTCGGACTTGTCCTACAGGCTGTTCGCCCTTATTTACAAATCCCCTTTCCCCCATCTTGGTGCGTAATCCGATATGAGTTCCGCTCTGTCCATACGGCAGCTAACCAAAACCTACGGCAACGGTTTCCAGGCCCTGAGTGGTATCGATCTGGATGTCGCCGAAGGTGACTTTTTTGCCTTGCTGGGCCCTAACGGTGCCGGCAAATCCACCACCATCGGCATTCTCTCGACCCTGGTCAACAAGACCGGCGGCACGGTGAATATCTTTGGCCATGATCTTGATCGCAATCCCGCAGCCCTCAAGCGTTCGATTGGTGTGGTTCCGCAGGAATTCAACTTCAACCAGTTTGAAAAGACCTTCGATATCGTCGTGACCCAGGCGGGGTACTACGGTATTCCGGCGAAAATCGCCAAGGAACGAGCCGAAAAATACCTGACGCAGTTAGGGCTCTGGGACAAGCGCGACACGCCATCGCGTTCGTTGTCCGGTGGCATGAAGCGCCGCCTGATGATTGCCCGGGCTTTGGTGCATGAGCCGCGTCTGTTGATCCTCGATGAGCCTACAGCCGGTGTCGACATTGAGCTGCGCCGCTCGATGTGGTCCTTCCTCACCGGGCTGAACGAGCAGGGCACCACCATCATCCTCACCACCCACTATCTGGAAGAGGCTGAGCAGCTGTGCCGCAATATCGGGATCATCGATCACGGCACCATTGTCGAAAACACCAGCATGCGCCAACTGCTTGGGCAGTTGCATGTCGAGACCTTTTTGCTCGACTTGAAGCAACCGCTGCAGGCTGCCCCTCAGTTGATCGGCTATCCGAGCCAGTTGCTCGATGCCGCGACCCTGGAGGTCCAGGTCGACAAGGTTGTGGGCATTACCGGTCTGTTCACTCAATTGGCCGCGCAAAATATTGAAGTGGTGAGCTTGCGCAACAAAACCAATCGCCTTGAGGAGTTGTTTGTGTCGTTGGTCGAGAAAAACCTGGCAAAGGTGGCGGTATGAGCTCGGAGCTGCGTCCCAACCTGATTGCGTTGAACACCATTATTTACCGTGAGGTCCGCCGCTTTATGCGGATCTGGCCGCAAACCCTGCTGCCACCTGCGATCACGATGGTTTTGTACTTTGTGATCTTCGGTAACCTGATTGGTCGGCAAATCGGCGATATGGGTGGCTTCACCTATATGGAGTACATTGTGCCGGGTCTGATCATGATGTCGGTGATCACCAACTCCTACGGTAACGTGGTGTCGAGCTTCTTTGGCGCCAAGTTCCAGCGGTCGATTGAAGAGCTGATGGTCTCGCCGGTGTCGCCCCACACGATCCTGATCGGTTTTACCGTGGGCGGGATCTTGCGCGGCCTGATCGTGGGCCTGATCGTGACCCTGCTGTCGCTGTTCTTTACCCATCTGCAGGTGCATCACCTGGGCCTGACCATTGTGGTGGTGGTGCTGACCGCTACGATTTTCTCGTTGCTGGGGTTTATCAACGCCGTTTTTGCACGCAATTTCGACGATATTTCGATTATTCCGACCTTCGTACTGACGCCGCTGACGTATCTGGGCGGGGTTTTCTACTCCATCACCCTGCTGCCGCCGTTCTGGCAGAGCGTGTCGCTGGCCAACCCGGTGCTGCATATGGTCAACGCCTTTCGCTACGGCATCCTGGGCGTTTCGGACATCAAGATCAGTGTCGCGCTGACCTTTATGGTGGTGGCGACCATCGTGCTCTACTTCGGCTGCGCCAGGCTGCTGGTCAGCGGGCGCGGGATGCGTCAGTAGTTGTTGTGAAATGCGGATAAAAAAAGGCCCCTGTTCGGGGCCTTTTTTATGGGTGCCTGTTTTTGCGGGCTTTCCATTTATGGCTGACCCACCAGCGCCAATAGAGCATGGTCAGGCAATAGGCCAATGCGCCGAGCACCACGCCGCAGACCACCGAGCCCAGCAAGAATGGCTGCCACACAGTAGAGAGCTGGCCGCTGATCCATTCCCAGGTCAGTTCGTCGGGCAGGGTGCGCGCCGGCACGTTCATCAGCCAGGCGCCCAGCTGGTAGGTGCAATAAAACACCGGGGGCATGGTGATGGGGTTGGTCAGCCATACCAGGCCCACGGAGATCGGCATATTGCTGCGAACCCTTATTGCCAGAAAGGCCGCCAGAAGCATCTGGAACGGCATGGGAATAAAGGCCGCGAAAATGCCCACCGCCATTGCCCGGGCCACGGAGTGACGGTTGAGGTGCCAGAGGTTGGGATCATGGAGCAAGGTGCCCAAAAATCGTAAGGACTTGTGTTCCCTGATCAGGGCCGGATCTGGCATGAAACGTTTGATCAAACGCCGTGGCATGGGCCTCTCCCTAGGTCAAGGGGGCAGTATGCCCAAATTCGACAGGATGCCTATTTAGACTTTGTGACAATTTCTTAAGCGCGGCCCCGGGATTCCAGCTAATCCGAGTCAAAGGGATAAGTTGAGTATAGGCATGTACACAGGGATGTTTGCGCTGGCAGCGGGCCTGATCACGCTGCGGTTTTTACCTGGTTTACCGTCTGCCGGGTGGTTGCTGCTGATGGTGACGGCGGGGGTGTTGCTATTGGCCTGCAGGGGCTGGCCGGTGGGGCTTTATGTGCTTGGGCTGTGCTGGGCCTGCTTTCAGGGGCAAAGGGCACTGGATAACCGTCTGGCTGAATCATTCGACGGGCGTACGCTCTGGGTCGAGGGGCGTGTGATCGGCTTGCCGCAGCAGTCTGGAACATCCGTCCGCTTTGAATTGCAGGGGGCAAAGTCGCGCCACGGTGCTTTGCCCGCGACTATCAGGCTGAGCTGGTATGGCGGCCCTGCGGTAAACAGCGGCGAGCGCTGGCGGCTGGCGGTCAAACTCAAGAAACCCAAAGGCTTGCTCAATCCTCAGGGGTTTGATTTTGAGGCCTGGTTACTGGCGCAGCGCATCGGTGCGACCGGTACGGTCAAGCAGGGGCATTTACAGGAGGCTGCCAGTCACGCCTGGCGTGACGGCTTGCGTCAGCGTCTGCTGCGCGTTGATGCCCAGGGCCGGGCTTCGTGGTTGGCGGCGCTGGTACTGGGTGATGGATCGGGTCTGAGTCGCGATGACTGGACGTTGTTGCAAGCGACCGGCACGGTGCATCTGCTGGTGATCTCGGGCCAGCATATTGGCCTGTTTGCCGGCTTGATCTATGGATTTATCGCCTTGCTGGCGCGTTATGGGCTGTGGCCACGTCGTTTGCCGTGGTTACCCTGGGCTTGTGCCCTGGCGTTTATTGGCGCCACGGGTTACGGCGTGCTGGCGGGCTTTGAAGTGCCGGTGCAGCGCGCGTGCATGATGCTCGGGCTGGTGCTGGCATGGCGTTTGTGGTTTCGACAACTGGGCGTGTGGCTGCCTTTTTTGCTGGCGCTCAATGCCGTGCTGATCGTCGAGCCGCTGGCGAGTTTGCGGGCTGGGTTCTGGTTGTCATTCAGCGCCGTGGCGGTGCTTCTCTTTACCTTCAGTGGCCGCTTGGGGGCGTGGGGGTGGCGGGCCATGTGGTTGCGCCCTCACGGCCTGATCGCCCTGGGCTTGTTCCCGATGCTGTGGATACTCGATCTGCCCATCAGCCTGACCGGGCCGCTGGCCAATCTGATAGCCGTCCCCTGGATCAGCCTGGCAGTGCTGCCAACAGCTTTGCTGGGGACCTTGCTGTTGCCTGTGCCCTGGCTGGGGGAAAACCTGCTGTGGCTGTCAGGTGGCCTGATCGATGGGTTGGTCCAGGGCTTGAGCCTGCTGGCCGATGTGTTTACGCCGTGGTTGCCCGTATCCGTGCCGATTTACATTTGGCTGTTGAGTGCGGCCGGAGTGCTGATCCTGTTGTTGCCTGCGGGGATGGTCTTGCGGCCGCTGGGTTGGCCGCTGGTGCTGCTGGCGCTGTTTGCGCCCCGTGAACAGATCCCCCGCGGTCAGGTCGAGGTGCTGCAGCTGGATGTTGGCCAGGGTCTGGCGATTGCCTTGCGTACCCGCAATCACACTCTGTTGTACGACGCAGGCCCCAAGTCAGGGAATCTGGATCAGGGCGAGCGGGTGGTGGTGCCGGTTTTGCGTTCATTGGGGGTGGCCGAGCTGGATTTGATGCTGCTCAGTCACGCCGATTCGGATCATGCCGGTGGGGCGCTGGCGGTGCAGCGGGGCGTCAGCGTGAAACGGGTGATTGGCGGCGATGTGCCGGGGCTGGCGGAGCCGTTGCGGGCGCAACCCTGTGTCAGTGGGGAAACTTGGGAATGGGATGGTGTGAGTTTTTCACTCTGGCAGTGGGCGGGGGCCAGCGACAGTAATCAAAAGTCCTGCGTGTTGCAGGTGCAGGCCGGTGATGAGCGGTTGCTGCTGACCGGGGATATCGATGCCAGGGCCGAGCGTGCCTTGCTGCAAAGCCCGCTGGGCGTGCCTACCCGCTGGTTGCAGGCTCCTCATCACGGCAGCAAGACCTCGTCGTCGATGGTGTTTCTCAAGGCCCTGGCGCCTGAAATCGTGCTGATCTCACGGGGGCATGGCAATAGCTTCGGTCATCCCCATCCACAGGTGATGGCCCGGTATCTGGCGCTGGGGGTGCAGGTACTGGACAGCGCCGAGCAGGGTGCGGTGAAGTTTCGCCTGGGGGCGTCGGGCAAGGCTGAAAGCATGCGCGACCAACGCCGGTTCTGGCGCGATTGACGCTGCCCCTGTGGTAGAGTGGCACACTTTTTCGAGGGGATTGTCACTGTGTGGGAACTGGTCAAATCCGGCGGCTGGATGATGTTGCCGATCATTCTGAGCTCTGTTGCCGCGCTGGGCATTATTGTCGAGCGTCTGTGGACCCTGCGTGCCAGTCGCGTGACCCCGGAGCATCTGCTCGGTCAGGTCTGGGTCTGGATCAAAGACAAGCAAATGGACAAGGAAAAACTCAAGCAATTGCGTGCCGATTCGCCTCTGGGTGAGATTCTTGCCGCGGGCCTGGCCAACTCCCGTCATGGTCGCGAAATCATGAAAGAGTGCATTGAAGAGGCCGCCGCGCGCGTTATTCATGAGCTTGAGCGCTACCTCAATACCCTGGGCACCATTGCCGCAATGGCACCCTTGCTGGGGCTGCTGGGTACGGTGCTGGGCATGATCGATATTTTCAGCTCGTTCATGGGCTCGGGAATGACCTCCAATGCTGCGGTGCTGGCGGGTGGTATTTCCAAGGCGCTGATCACCACGGCCGCAGGCCTGATGGTGGGTATCCCGGCCGTATTCTTCCATCGTTTCCTGCAGCGTCGTGTTGACGACCTGGTGGTTGGCATGGAGCAGGAGGCAATCAAGCTGGTTGAAGTGGTTCAGGGCGACCGTGAAGTCGATATGGTCGGGAGCAAAGCGTGAAATTTCGCCGCAAGCCACGGGAAACAGTTGATATCAACCTCGCGTCATTGATTGACGTGGTGTTTATCCTGTTGCTGTTTTTTGTCGTGACCACCACCTTCACCCGCGAAACCCAGTTGCGCGTCGATCTGCCGGAGGCTGTCAGCGGTTCACCCAGCGATGAGCAGAATGGCAAGCAACTGGATATCGCCATCAGCGCAGACGGGGTTTTCTCGGTGAATAACCAGTTGTTGCCCAAGAATGATCTGGCCAGCCTGATGGAGGCCCTGCAGAAAGAGTCCGGTGGCGATACCCGTTTGCCGCTGTCGATCAGCGCCGATGGCAAAACGCAACATCAGGCGGTCATCACCGCGATGGACGCGGCCGGCAAGCTCGGCTTTAGCCATTTGCGCATGACCACGGTTGAGGCGCAGACGACTCCCTGATGGCCATGTCCGATCGTTTACTGCGTGCCTGGTATGCCGGGCATCCGCTGCTGATCCTGTTGCGACCACTCGAATGCCTCTACCGACGGGTGGTTGAGCGCAAGCGGGTACGTTTTGTCGCCGGTGAGGGCGAGATCTATCGCCCGCCGGTGCCGTTGATCGTGGTGGGGAACATCACGGTCGGCGGCACCGGCAAAACGCCATTAATCCTGTGGCTGATAGAGCACTGTCAGCGCCAGGGACTGCGCGTTGGCGTGGTCAGTCGCGGCTATGGCGCGACCCCGCCGCAACTGCCGTGGCGTGTACGCGCCGAGCAAAGTGCTGTGCAGGCGGGGGATGAACCTTTGCTGATCGTGCAGCGCACCGGTGTGCCCCTGATGATCGATCCCGACCGCAGTCGGGCGATCAAGGCGCTACTGGCCAGCGAGCCGCTGGACCTGATCCTGTCGGATGACGGGTTGCAGCACTACCGTATGGCGCGGGATCTGGAGCTGGTGTTGATCGACAATGCCAGAGGCCTGGGTAATGGCCGTTGCCTGCCTGCCGGGCCGCTGCGCGAACCGGTCGAGCGCCTGCAGAGCGTTGACGCGGTGCTCTATAACGGCGCTGCCAGCGACCCGCAGGGCGGTTTTGCCTTTGCGTTGCAACCCACCGCACTGGTGAATCTGGTGAGTGGGGAGCGCAAGGCGCTGGGCTTTTTTCCTGCGCAGCAGGCTCTGCATGCGGTCGCCGGTATCGGCAACCCGCAGCGTTTCTTCACCACCCTTGAAACGCTACACTGGCGGCCAATTGCTCATGCGTTTGCTGATCACGCGCCTTATAGCGCCGAAATATTGAATTTCTCGCCATCATTACCCGTGGTCATGACCGAAAAGGACGCGGTGAAGTGCCGTGACTTCGCGTCATCCGACTGGTGGTATCTGGCTGTTGATGCAGTGCCTTCCGAGGCCTTTGTGTTGTGGTTTGACCAACAATTGCTGCGTCTTTTACCTGATCGTCTTTTACCCTAACTCATCTCAAGGGGAACATTTATGGACACCAAGCTGCTCGATATCCTCGCCTGCCCTGTTTGCAAAGGCCCGCTCAAGCTCAGTGCCGACAAGACCGAGCTGATCAGCAAGGGCGCAGGCCTGGCTTACCCGATCCGTGATGGCATTCCGGTAATGCTCGAAACCGAAGCCCGCACCCTCACTGCCGAAGAGCGTCTGGATAAATGATCCCGGTTTTTACCGTCGTTATCCCGTCGCGCTATGCCTCGACCCGTTTACCGGGCAAGCCGCTGCAAATGATCGCCGGCAAGCCGATGGTCCAGCATGTCTGGGAGCAGGCCTGTAAAAGCAGCGCGCAACGTGTGGTCGTTGCCACTGACGATATGCGTATTGTCGAGGCCTGCAAGGCGTTCGGCGCCGAGGTGCTGCTGACCCGTGCCGACCATGAATCCGGCACTGATCGCCTGGCCGAAGTGGCTACGCAACTGGGTCTGGCCAGCGATGCCATCGTGGTTAACGTGCAGGGCGATGAGCCGATGATCCCGCCACAGGTGATCGATCAGGTTGCGCTCAACCTGGCGGCCCATGGCGAGGCGAGCATGGCGACCCTGGCCGAGCCTATCGATGATGTCGAGACGCTGTTCAATCCCAATGTGGTCAAGGTGGTCAGTGATATCAACGGGCTGGCGCTGACCTTCAGCCGGGCCACGTTGCCCTGGGCGCGGGATGACTTTGCACTGCACCCGGACGCACTGCCAGCAGGCGTGCCTTACCGTCGACATATCGGCATCTACGCCTATCGAGCGGGCTTCCTGCATGACTTCGTCAGCTGGGGGCCTTGCTGGCTCGAAAACACCGAGCGCCTCGAGCAACTGCGGGCGCTGTGGCATGGTGTGCGTATTCACGTGGCCGATGTGCTTGAAGCTCCGCCTGCCGGGGTAGATACCGTGGAAGATCTTGAGCGCGTTCGGCGTTTGCTGGAGTCATGAGTTTGGACATGCAGGTCAATGCGTCGCTCAAGCCCTTCAATAGCTTTGGTGTTGATGTGAAGGCCAGCCTGTTTGCCCAGGCGCACAACGATGATGATGTGCGCCAGGCCTTGCTGTGTGCGGCTGAGCACAAGTTGCCGTTGCTGGTGATTGGCGGCGGCAGCAACCTGCTGTTGACCGGCGATGTGCCAGCGCTGGTTTTGCGCATGGCCAGTCGCGGTATCCGCTTGCTGGAAGATGATGGCGAGCGGGTAGTGGTGGAGGCTGAAGCGGGGGAGGTCTGGCATGCCTTCGTGCTGTGGACCCTTGAGCAGGGCTTGTCGGGCCTGGAAAACCTCAGCCTGATCCCTGGCACCGTGGGTGCCGCGCCGATGCAGAATATCGGCGCCTATGGGGTCGAGATCAAGGATGTATTCGCAGGCCTTACAGCGCTCGACCGGCAAACCGGCGAGTTGCGTGAGTTCAGTCTGGCCGAATGCAACTTTGCCTATCGTGACAGTCTGTTCAAGCAGCAGGCCGGGCGCTGGTTGATTTTGCGTGTGCGCTTTGCCCTGAGTAGGGCCATGCATCTGCATCTGGAGTACGGCCCTGTGCGTCAGCGCCTGGCCGAGCAGGGCATTGAGCAGCCGACGGCCAGTGATGTAAGTCGGGCTATCTGCAGTATCCGCAGCGAAAAACTGCCTGACCCTGCGGTGTTGGGCAATGCCGGCAGCTTCTTCAAGAATCCGCTGGTATCGGCAAGCCTGGCGGCGGAATTGAAATTGGCCCATCCCGGCCTGATTGGTTACCCACAAGCCGATGGCCAGGTAAAGCTGGCGGCGGGCTGGTTGATCGAAACTGCAGGCTGGAAGGGCTTTCGTGAGGCGGATGCCGGAGTGCATCGCCTGCAGTCGTTGGTGCTGGTCAACTATGGGTCGGCTACCGGTTTGCAGTTGCTGGCCCTTGCGCAGCGTATTCAGGCAGATATCGAGCAGCGCTTTGCGGTGCAGCTGGAGATGGAGCCCAACCTGTATTAACGGTCTGGACTATCAATGAAGCACATACCGGCAGGGGCGCTGGCGTTGGCACTGGTGACGTTGACCGGTTGTGTCACTGCTCCGCCTAAAGATCAAAACAACCTGTGCAGTATCTATAGGCAATATCCGGCCTGGTACAAAGACTCGGTAGCGATGCAGGAGCGCTGGGGCACGCCAGTGCATGTTGCGATGGCAATCATGAAGCAGGAAAGCAGCTTCGTTGCCGATGCGCTTCCGCCTCGTGCTTACCTTTTGTGGGTCATCCCGTGGGACCGGGTCAGCCCGTCCTACGGCTATGCACAGGCTCAGCCTCCGGCATGGCGTGACTTTGAAAACAGCATGGGCAGTTCCGGGTCGCGCGACAATTTCGCTGACGCCATCATGTTTATCGGTTGGTACACCGCGGGTACCCAGCGTCAATTGGGGATCTCCAAGTGGGATACCTATAACCAGTACCTGGCGTATCACGAGGGCAGGGGGGGTTACAGTCGCAATACCTATCGCGCCAAACCCTGGTTGATGCAGGTGGCGCGTAAAGTCGAGCAGCAGTCCAAAACCTATGGTGCACAGCTTGGCCAATGTCGCGGTGAGCTGGAGAAAGGTCGTCGCTCGTTCTGGCCTTTTTGATTTAATTCGCAGGCATAAAAAAAGCCCCGCCAGTTCAGAACTGGCGGGGCTTTTTAATGGCCTTTGGAATTAGGCGAGGGGTTTATCCTCGTGTGCCTTTTCCTGGGCTACGCCTTCATGCGCAGTTGCCTGAGCGGCCGCTGCAGCAGCTGCCTCTTCACGCTTGCGACGACGTACTTCACGCGGGTCGTTAGGTGCGCGACCGTTGCTTGGGGCGCTGACAACCGGAGCTGCTGCAACCACTACCTCAACCACTTCAGTTGTCACAACAGTCTCAACGGGGGCCGGCTCTACGGCTACTATCGTTTCGACCGCGGCTTCAACGGTTACCACTTCAGGTGCGGCAACGGGCTCTGCTACGGCTTCAACAGCGGCAGGCTCTGCTACTGGCGCGCGCACAACGCGGGCTTCGCGGGCATGCGGTGCTTTTTCGATAACCGGAGTTTCGACCGCTGGTGCTTCCACCACGGCTTCAACCACTGGCTCTGGAGTCGCTGCAACCGGCTGGGCAACGGCCTGGACTTCAGGCTGTGCTTCTTGAGCTGGTGCAATTTCAACTTCAGGCGCCTTGACGGCTTCGATCGGCGTCACTGCTTCTACTGTTGGCGCTTCTACTGCCGGTGCTTCTACTACTGGAGTTTCAACAACAGGCGTTTCAGTGGCCGGTGCCTGGGCAGCGACTGCTTCTTCTTTAGTTGCTGCTTCGCCAGCGGTTTCAACGGCTGGGGCCTGGGCCGCAGGTGTTTCGACAGCCACAATTTCCTTGTCAGCTTCAACAACGGCCACGGTTTCAGCCGGGGCCGATTCCTGGGCCACTTCTGTTGCGCGTTCTGCCTGCTGGTGCGCCTGGGCTTCAGCAGGAGCGCTGACGACCTGGCTGGCAACGGTTTCAGTCACGGCCACGACGGCTGCTTCAGAAGTGGTTGCAGGAGCGTTCTGGCTGTTGCCTTCTTCGCTGTTCTCTTCCGAGCCTTCAATCACGTTGCCGTTGGCGTCACGCTGACGCTCGCGGCGGTTGCTGCGACGACGCTGGCCACGGGAACGACGGCGTGGACGATCGCCTTCGGCGTTGTCCTGGGTCTCGTCCTGGGACTGCTCTTCACCGTTCAGCACTTCTTCGTCTTCAGCGGCAGCTACAACCTGCTCTTCGCGTGGCGCACGTTCTTCGCGAGGTGCGCGCGGCTGGCGCTCTTCACGCGGCTGACGGGCTGGGCGCTCTTCAGCTACAGCAGTGGTAGCGGCCACAGCGGCTACGGCTGGTGCTGCATCCAGAGGCTCGCGCAGTTCACGTACGCGCTCTTCGCGTTCGCCACGCGGCTTGCGGTCTTCACGTGGTGCACGCGGCGCACGTTCTTCGCGCGGTGGACGCGGTGCGCGCTCTTCGCGAGGGGCTTGAGCCACAACCGGAGTTTCTTCGCGAGGGCTGCGCTCTTCGCGTGGTTCGCGAGCGGCACGCTCTTCACGTGGAGCACGCTCTTCGCGCGGTTTACGTTCTTCGTCACGACGACCGTTGCGGTTACGGCTCTGCTGGCGACCGTTGCGACGTTCTTCGTTGCGTGCAGGGCGCTCAGGGGTTGCCGGCTTCTCGACTACGGTCGGTGCTGCAGGCTCTTCCTTGGAGGCAAACAGGCTTACCAGCGACTTGACCAGGCCCTTGAACAGGCTTGGCTCGGCGATGGTGGCCGCCGGTGCAGGAGCAGGTGCGGCAGCAGCAGCGGCTTCGGTCGGAACCGGTGCCGAGGTGCGTGGCGGTGCTGTTTTAACGGCGGCTTCCTGGCGAACCAGGGTGCGGGTGGCAGCAGCCGGTTGAACTTCTTCCACTTCAGCGGCAGCGGCAGCGATTTCATAGCTGGACTGGTTGGTGTGGGCTTCCGGGCTGTCATCACGCAGGCGCTGAACTTCGAAGTGCGGCGTTTCGAGGTGGTCGTTCGGCAGAATGACGATGCGGGCACGGGTACGCAGTTCGATCTTGGTGATCGAGTTGCGTTTTTCGTTGAGCAGGAACGCTGCAACCGGGATTGGCACCTGGGCGCGGACTTCGGCAGTGCGGTCCTTCAGGGCTTCTTCTTCGATCAGGCGCAGGATCGCCAGCGACAGCGATTCAACATCACGGATGATGCCGGTGCCGTTGCAGCGCGGGCAAACGATGCCGCTGCTTTCACCCAGGGATGGGCGCAGACGCTGACGGGACATTTCCAGCAGGCCGAAGCGCGAGATACGACCCACTTGTACGCGGGCGCGGTCGGCTTCCAGGCATTCGCGGACTTTTTCTTCCACTGCGCGCTGGTTTTTGGCCGGGGTCATGTCGATGAAGTCGATGACGATCAGGCCGCCGATGTCGCGCAGGCGCAACTGACGGGCGATTTCTTCCGCCGCTTCAAGGTTGGTTTGCAGTGCGGTTTCTTCGATATCGCTGCCTTTGGTGGCGCGGGCCGAGTTGATGTCGATGGACACCAGGGCTTCGGTCGGGTCGATAACGATGGAACCGCCGGAAGGCAGTTCAACGACGCGCTGGAAAGCGGTCTCGATCTGGCTTTCGATCTGGAAACGGTTGAACAGCGGAACGCTGTCTTCGTAGAGTTTGATTTTGCTGGCGTACTGCGGCATCACCTGGCGGATAAAGGTCAGGGCTTCGTCCTGGGCTTCAACGCTGTCGATCAGCACTTCGCCGATGTCCTGGCGCAGGTAGTCGCGGATGGCGCGGATGATCACGTTGCTTTCCTGGTAGATCAGGAAGGGTGCGGCGCGATCCAGCGAGGCTTCTTTGATGGCGGTCCACAGTTGCAGCAGGTAATCGAGGTCCCACTGCATTTCTTCACTGCTGCGGCCAAGGCCGGCAGTGCGAACGATCAGGCCCATGTCGGCAGGAGCGATCAGGCCGTTCAGCGCTTCACGCAGTTCGTTGCGCTCTTCACCTTCGATGCGACGGGAAATACCGCCTGCACGCGGGTTGTTTGGCATCAGGACCAGGTAGCGGCCGGCGAGGCTGATAAACGTGGTCAGGGCTGCGCCCTTGTTGCCGCGCTCTTCTTTTTCGACCTGCACGATGACTTCCTGGCCTTCGCTCAGGACGTCCTTGATGTTGACGCGGCCTTCAGGGGCTTTCTTGAAGTACTCGCGGGAGATTTCTTTGAGGGGCAGGAAGCCGTGGCGCTCGGAGCCGAAATCGACAAAGGCAGCCTCAAGGCTTGGTTCGATGCGAGTAATACGGCCTTTATAGATGTTGGCTTTCTTCTGCTCGCGAGCACCCGACTCGATGTCCAGGTCGTAGAGGCGTTGGCCATCTACCAGTGCAACGCGCAACTCTTCAGGTTGAGTTGCGTTAATCAGCATTCTTTTCATGTTGTACCGTCGGTTTCCGGGCTACCGGAAACGGCGTTCGGCACACACGACTTCTCATGGTCGGTGTCAGGTGCGTCAGGAGTTGTTGGCCACTCCTGTGTACAGCGAGGTTCGACCCTTGGGGGCGAAGTCGCGACTTACGCTTCCTGCTTGCTGTGGTGCTAATGCACCTCTTAAGCAAAAGTCTGGTCAGGAGGAGGAATCAACCGGCGGCTGTGGACGAGATGAAGCGTCTTGATAAAGCCTATTGCTACACAGTCCGGCGGTTGTGCATCTCCACCCTACACGTATCCCTGATAATTCGGGTGCTGCCGCGCGCAGAATCCGCAGCGGGTTGGCATTTACCGTGTTCTCCAAAGGGGAGTTCACGCATCATGGCTAATAAAGGCGTTGTTTCCGAAGCATTCGCTCGAAATTCCCGAGGCTGACTGCACTTTGTGAACTGGCCGTGAATATCGGCGTAAAAGGCGAGTTTGCACTCTGCTTTCCAGGCTCGCTTCAGGCCTCATGTCACCTGCGCTTGTTACAACTCCAGGTCTTGCGTATCCAGCAAAAGCCCCGTAGGACGGCCTCGCGTCCTGATCAAGAGCGTTGGTCAGGGCCGGTTGTTCACCGTTAATCCTCTGTCCAGGCCGCTTTTGGCGGCGTTCGCGACTATAGCAGCAATGATTAAGTGCTTCAATTCCATAAAAAATTGTTATCATTCACGGCATGACGACGACTACCCCCCCGACCCCCAGCGTCCAGCTGCTTGAGGTCTCGCCGGAATATGCCGGCCAACGCATCGACAACTTCCTTCTTGCTCGGCTCAAGGGTGTTCCCAAGACCTTGATTTACCGCATTTTGCGTAAAGGCGAAGTGCGTGTGAACAAGGGCCGGATCAAGCCCGAGTACAAGCTGCAGGCCGGCGATATCGTGCGCGTGCCGCCGGTTCGCGTGCCTGAGCGCGACGAGCCGGTGCCTGTGGCCCAGGGTTTGTTGCTGCGCCTTGAAGCGGCCATTGTCTATGAAGACAAGGCCCTGATTATATTGAACAAGCCAGCAGGCATCGCCGTGCACGGCGGCAGCGGCCTGACCTTTGGCGTGATTGAAGCCTTTCGTCAGATGCGCCCAGACGTCAAGGAGCTGGAGCTGGTGCATCGCCTGGACCGTGACACGTCCGGCCTGCTGATGATCGCCAAAAAGCGCAGCATGTTGCGTCATTTGCACGAGGCCCTGCGCGGCGACGGTATCGACAAGCGTTATATGGCTCTGGTGCGTGGCAACTGGGCGGCGTCCATCAAGCAGGTGCGTGCGCCGCTGATGAAGAGCAACTTGCGTTCGGGTGAGCGCATGGTTGAAGTCAACGAAGACGAAGGCAAAGAGTCGGTCACTGTGTTCAAGGTGCTGCGCCGCTTTGGTGATTTTGCAACCATGGTCGAAGCGCGACCGATTACCGGGCGTACTCACCAGATCCGTGTGCATACCCTGCATGCCGGGCATTGCATTGCCGGCGACAGCAAGTACGGTGATGAGGGGTTCTCCAAGGAAATCCGCGACCTGGGCGGCAAGCGCCTGTTTCTGCATGCCTACATGCTGACCGTGCCGATGCCCGATGGGACTGAAATGAAATTCCAGGCCCCGGTCGATGAAATGTGGGCCAAAACCGTGGAGCGTCTGAGTGCCCCTTACTGAGTACAAGCTGCTCATTTTTGACTGGGATGGCACGCTGGCTGATTCCATTGGTCGGATTGTCACGGCGATGCAGGGTGCGGCGCAACGTGCGGGGCGTCCGGTACGTGATGCGCAGGCGGTCAAGGGGATTATCGGTCTGGGGTTGCCTGAGGCGATCCTGACCCTTTACCCCGACATGCCCCCGGAGCAGGTGATTGCCTTCCGCCAGCACTATGCCGATATTTATATCGCCATGGATGCCGAGCCTTCGCCGTTGTTTGCGGGAGTCCGGGAATCGCTGGAAGCATTCCGTGCCCAGGGCTATCGTCTGGCGGTGGCCACGGGCAAGGCCCGTCGTGGCCTTGATCGTGTGCTCAAGGCCCACGGCTGGGAGGATTTCTTCGATATCACCCGTGCTGCAGACGAGACCGCCAGCAAGCCTGATCCGTTGATGCTCAATCAGATCCTGGCTCATTGCGATGTGTGTCCGCAGCAGGCGTTGATGGTGGGTGATGCGTCCTTTGATTTGCTGATGGCGCGCAATGCGGGTATCGACTCGGTTGCGGTAGGCTATGGTGCTCAATCGATGGAGCGCTTGCTGACGTTCGAGCCCCGGTTGGCAATTGACAGTTTTCCCGAGTTGCGTGCCTGGCTTGATCGCCAGGCTAATTAAGATCTTTGCTGGGGTAGTGCATGGTCGATCAATGGAAGGCGCCCTCTGCGGCTGAAAACACTGTCGGTGGTGACAAAAGCTGGCAGTTGCTGGAAAAAACCCTGTTGGCGGGCATTCAGGAGCAGCGCCGCTCGCGGCGCTGGGGCATTTTCTTCAAGGTGTTGATGTTCTGCTACCTGATTGCGGTGTTGTTGCTGTTTACCCCGTTGGTGAGTATGGAGCGCAGCGCTGTCGGCGGTTCCAGCTACACCGCGCTGATCGATGTGCGTGGTCCGATTGCCGATAAGGAGCCGGCCAGTGCCGACAATCTGGTCACCAGCCTGCAGGCTGCGTTTGACGATCCGCGGGTCAAGGGGGTGGTGCTGCGCATCAACAGCCCGGGCGGCAGTCCTGTGCAGTCGGGTTATGTCTACGATGAAATCCGTCGCCTGCGTGGGCTGCATCCCGATACCAAGGTGTATGCGGTGATTTCCGATCTGGGGGCATCCGGGGCTTATTACATTGCCAGTGCTGCTGATGAGATCTACGCCGACAAGGCCAGTCTCGTCGGGTCGATTGGCGTGACGGCGGCAGGCTTCGGTTTCGTCGGTGCGATGGACAAGCTGGGTATTCAGCGTCGTGCTTACACGTCGGGCGACCACAAGGCGTTCCTGGATCCGTTTGAGCCGGAAAAGCCGGATGAGACCAAGTTCTGGCAGGGTGTGTTGAATGTGACGCACCAGCAGTTCATTGACAGCGTCAAGCAGGGGCGTGGCGATCGCCTGAAAGACAAGGAGCACCCGGAGCTGTTCTCGGGCCTGGTCTGGACGGGGCAGCAGGCGCTGCCGCTGGGGTTGATTGACGGGCTGGGCAATACCAGTTCGGTTGCCCGTGACGTGATCGGCGCCAAGGAGCTGGTGGACTTCACGGTGCAGGAATCGGCTTTCGACCGCTTCTCGAAAAAGCTCGGTGCCAGCGTGGCTGAGCAATTGGCCATGTGGATGGGCTTTCAGGGGCCGACGCTGCGCTGATTGTTGAGTGCTTCAAACAAGCCGGCCTGAAAGAGGGCCGGTTTTTTTATGGCTGGCAAAAAGTTTAGAGGCTCTATGTCGCGTAGCAGCTGCCGAACGCAGCCTTCGTTCCTCGGCAGCTGCTACAGATTGCCCGGCTTATTCATGGCAGGTGTATGCCCTCGGCAAGCAGCATGTCCACCAGTCGGATCAGTGGCAGGCCGACCAGGCTGGTGGCGTCATCGCCTTCGGTGCGCTGAAACAGGCTCACGCCAAGCCCTTCGGCTTTAAAGCTGCCTGCGCAGTCGTAGGGCTGCTCGGCGCGCAGATAACGCTCGATCTGCTCTGCGCTCAGGCTGCGCATGTGTACGGTAAACGGCACGCAATCGGTCTGATAATGGCCGGTCTGGCTGTTGAGCAGGGTCAGGCCGGTCAGGAAGCTGACGCTGGCACCGCTTGCCGTGGTCAATTGCTGGTGCGCTTTTTCGTAAGTGTGGGGTTTGCCGATGATCCGTCCGTCGAGTACGGCAACCTGGTCCGAGCCGATAATCAGATGATTCGGATGGCTGGCAGCCAGCGCGCGGGCTTTTTCCAGTGACAGGCGCTTGACCAGTTCGATGGCGGTCTCGCCTTGATGATGGCCTTCGTCGATATCCGGCGAGCTGCACGTGAAGGGCAGACGCAGGCGAGACAATAAATCGCGGCGATAAACCGAGCTTGAAGCGAGTAATAAAGGTAGCATGCGCGACTCCTGTAGGCAGTTGACGATTCTAATGCTCGTACGCAATGTCGCACAGACACAATTTCCTTTGACACGTGAAGGGGTCCTCCCTAGAATGCTGCGCCTATGTTGAATGACCCGATTCCACCTCACGTTGACCCGCGCAAATTGGCTGATCGTGGCACTACCCTTCAAGGTGAAGTGTTGCTGGCTGATTTGGAGAGACTCTGCGATCCGCTTTCCGACGATGTCGGTACGGTCCAGGCTAAATTTGTTTTTGAGCGCGACGAACGTAGATCTGTGGTAATACACAGCTCCATCGACGTCGAGGTCAAGATGGTTTGCCAGCGTTGTCTTGAGCTGGTCACCCTGCCGATCCACAGCGAATGCAGTTACGCCGTGGTGAAAGAGGGTGCGAATACCCAGTCGTTACCGAAAGGTTATGACGTGCTGGAACTGGGCGAAGATCCATTGGATCTGCATGCACTGATCGAGGAGGAGCTTTTGCTCGCCTTGCCCATTGTGCCTGCTCATCATCCGGAAGAATGCCAGCAGCCGGCGGGTCTCGATGAGCCCGAACCAGGCGAGGACGAGGTAACGCGGTCCAACCCGTTCAGTGTATTGGCGCAGTTAAAGCGTGACCCAAACGTTTAGGAGTTAATCAATTATGGCTGTTCAGCAGAACAAAAAATCCCGCTCTGCCCGTGACATGCGTCGTTCGCACGATGCTCTTTCGGCTAGCACTCTGTCTGTAGAAAAAACCACCGGTGAAATTCACCTGCGTCACCACGTATCGCCAGAAGGCGTATACCGTGGTCGTAAAGTGATCGACAAGGGCGCTGACGAGTAATCACTTGTCCGCTCAGGTCATCGCGATCGACGCAATGGGCGGGGACTTCGGTCCCCGCAGCATTGTTCAGGCCTGTATTGCCTGCCTGTCTGCTACTCCCTCGCTGCATCTGACCCTCGTTGGTCAACCTTCCCTACTTGAATCCCTGATCGCTGGCCATTCGGCTGTGGATCGCTCGCGCCTGTCTATTGTCCCGGCTTCAGAAGTCATTGCCATGAATGAGCGGCCTTCCCATGCCCTGCGCAGCAAGCCGGACTCGTCCATGCGCGTTGCTCTGGAGTTGCTCCGTGATGGCAAGGTGCAAGCTTGTGTCAGTTCCGGTAACACGGGGGCGCTGATGGCCTTGTCCCGGCATGTGCTCAAGACCTTGCCGGGCATCGACCGTCCAGCGATGGTGGCGGCAGTTCCGACCCAGACCGGCTACTGTCAGTTGCTGGATCTGGGGGCGAATGTCGATTGCACGGCCAGTCAGTTGTTCCAGTTTGCGGTGATGGGCTCGGTGGCGGCGCAGGCGCTTGGTGTGCCTCGTCCGCGGGTCGCCTTGCTCAATATCGGTACCGAGGACGTCAAGGGCAATCAGCAGGTCAAGGAGGCGGCGGCATTGTTGCAGGCGGCGCCGGGGTTGCATTACATCGGTTTTGTCGAAGGCGACGGGGTGTATCGGGGCGAAGCTGATGTGGTGGTGTGTGACGGGTTTGTCGGCAACATCATGCTCAAGTCCAGCGAAGGCCTGGCAACGATGATTTCGAGCCGGCTTGAGGCGGTGTTCAGGCGCAACCTGTTCAGTCGCTTCGTGGGCGTGCTGGCATTGCCGTTGATGCGGCGCTTGCAGGCGGATCTGGCGCCGGCGCGGCATAATGGTGCGAGCTTTCTCGGCTTGCAGGGCATTGTGGTCAAGAGTCACGGTTCGGCAGGTGCTCAGGGCTTTCAAAGTGCAATTGAACGTGCGCTGATTGAAATCCATGAAGACCTGCCAAAGCGTTTGTATGGGCGCCTTGAAGGGTTGTTGCCGTAGGCGTTTTAGCGGTCGGGCGCTTAAATGTGACCGCCCGGTCCAATCAGCCATCCAACTGTCAGTTTCTTGCGTCCGCCACGGCAGGACGTCAATTCTCCGACGACAAGATCATTAGGGGCTTGTTACATGTCTACATCCCTCGCATTCGTCTTTCCAGGGCAGGGTTCGCAGTCCCTCGGCATGTTGGCCGAGCTGGGCGCGGCACATCCGCTGGTCCTGGAAACATTTAAAGAAGCGTCTGACGCCCTGGGTTACGACCTGTGGGCGCTGACTCAGGAAGGTCCTGCCGAGAAGCTGAACCAGACTGATATCACCCAGCCTGCCATTCTTGCGGCCTCGATTGCCCTTTGGCGTCTGTGGTTGGCTGAAGGCGGCAAGCGTCCTGACTTCGTTGCCGGCCACAGCCTGGGCGAGTACAGCGCGCTGGTGGCCGCCGAATGCCTGACCCTGGCCGAGGCGGTCAAGCTGGTCGAGCGTCGTGGTCAGTTGATGCAAGAGGCCGTACCGGCCGGGCAGGGCGCCATGGCGGCGATCCTGGGTCTGGAAGATGCCGATGTACTGGCTGCCTGTGCTGAAGCTGCGCAAGGCGAAGTGGTCAGCGCGGTCAACTTCAACTCGCCGGGTCAGGTCGTGATTGCCGGGGCCAAGGCCGCTGTCGAGCGCGCCATGGAACTGTGCAAGGCCAAGGGCGCCAAGCGTGCCTTGCCGTTGCCGGTAAGCGTACCGTCGCACTGCGAACTGATGCGTCCAGCTGCCGAGCGTTTTGCCGAGTCCATTGAAGCGATCGACTGGAAAATGCCGGCCATTGCCCTGGTGCAGAATGTCAGCGCCGCGGTGGCAGCCGATTTGCCAACCCTCAAGCGCGATTTGCTTGAGCAGCTGTACAAGCCTGTGCGCTGGGTTGAATCGGTTCAGGCCCTGGCGGCCAATGGTCCGGTTGACCTGGTCGAATGCGGTCCGGGCAAGGTCCTGGTGGGCATCAGCAAGCGCTGTGCCGAAGGCGTTACCACTCACAATTTGAATACCCCGGATGCCTTCGCCGCTGCGCGCTTGGCTCTGGTCTGAATCAGGAGAAGCCTGCATGAGCTTGCAAGGTAAAGTTGCACTGGTAACAGGCGCAAGCCGTGGCATTGGCCAGGCTATCGCGTTGGAGTTGGGTCGTCAGGGCGCCATTGTAATTGGTACGGCGACTTCCGCTTCCGGTGCCGAGCGCATCGCTGCCACCCTGAAAGAAAACGGTGTTCAGGGCACTGGCATGGAACTCAACGTGACCAGCAATGAATCGGTTGCTGCGGTACTGGCGAGCATTCAGGAGCAGTTCGGCGCGCCGGCGATCCTGGTCAATAATGCCGGTATCACCCGTGATAACCTGATGATGCGCATGAAAGATGACGAATGGCATGATGTCATCGACACCAACCTGAACAGTCTGTATCGCCTGTCCAAAGGTGTTTTGCGCGGCATGACCAAGGCCCGTTGGGGACGAATTATCAATATTGGCTCTGTTGTGGGTGCCATGGGCAACGCTGGCCAAGTAAACTACGCCGCCGCCAAGGCAGGCCTTGAAGGTTTCGGTCGTGCTCTGGCACGTGAAGTGGGCTCTCGCTCGATCACTGTCAACTCGGTCGCTCCAGGTTTTATCGACACCGATATGACCCGTGAGCTGCCAGAAGCACAGCGCGAAGCCTTGCAGACGCAGATTCCGCTGGGCCGTCTGGGCCAGGCTCAAGAGATCGCAAACGTGGTCGCTTTCCTGGCATCCGACGGTGCAGCCTACGTGACCGGGGCTACAATTCCGGTCAACGGCGGGATGTACATGAGTTAAATGTGACGGATTGCTTCAAAAAAATGTCATACGAGCTGTCTAAAATCCGTTATAAAGCTGCAATCTTTTTATAGGTGGCCGGTTGTTGCGGGGTGAGTGCAAAGCTTTCAGTTGAAAAACCGAAAAGGCTTTCGATACACTTGCCCACTGGCCAGCTGCCTGAATTTGTCCATTAGGAGTGAAAACAAGGTATGAGCACCATCGAAGAGCGCGTCAAGAAAATCGTTGCCGAGCAACTGGGCGTTAAAGAAGAAGAAGTGACCAATGCCGCTTCCTTCGTTGAAGACCTGGGTGCCGACTCCCTTGACACCGTTGAGCTTGTGATGGCTCTGGAAGAGGAATTCGAGACTGAGATTCCTGACGAAGAAGCTGAAAAGATCACTACTGTACAAGCAGCAATCGACTACGTTACTAGCCACCAGGCGTAATAGTTTGTAATCGTTGCTCGCTGTCATGGAAAAACCGCACTGCCGCTCTGGCGTGCGGTTTTTTCTTTAGGTGTGATGCAAAGTGTCGTCAATAGAATAAAGGAGAGTGCTGTGTCGCGTAGACGCGTCGTAGTCACCGGTATGGGGATGTTGTCGCCACTGGGTGCGGATGTTCCGAGCACCTGGCAAGGCATTCTGGCAGGCCGTAGTGGCATTGGTCTGATCGAACACACGGATCTTTCTGCCTATTCCACCCGTTTTGGCGGCTCGGTACAGGGCTTTAACGTTGAGGACTACCTCTCCGTCAAAGAAGCCCGAAAACTTGACCTGTTTATTCAATACGGTCTGGCAGCCGGGTTTCAGGCTGTGCGCAATTCCGGCCTGGAAGTTACCGACGCCAATCGTGAGCGCATCGGTGTGGCAATGGGGTCGGGTATTGGCGGTCTGACCAATATCGAAGAAACCAGCCGTACCCTGCACGAGCAAGGCCCGCGACGGATTTCTCCGTTTTTTGTGCCGGGCTCGATCATCAACATGATTTCCGGCTTTCTGTCTATCCACCTGGGTACACAGGGGCCTAACTACGCCATCGCCACAGCCTGTACCACCGGTACGCACTGTATTGGCATGGCGGCGCGCAACATTGCCTACGGCGAAGCCGATGTGATGATTGCAGGTGGCGCAGAAATGGCTGCTTGCGGTCTGGGCATGGGCGGCTTTGGTGCTTCCCGTGCGCTGTCGACCCGCAACGACGACCCGACCCGGGCCAGCCGTCCGTGGGACAAAGGCCGTGACGGTTTTGTGCTGTCCGACGGTGCCGGCGCGCTGGTGCTCGAAGAGCTCGAGCATGCCAAGGCGCGTGGCGCGACCATCTACGCCGAGCTGATCGGTTTTGGTATGAGCGGTGACGCTTTCCACATGACCTCGCCTCCGGCTGACGGTGCGGGTGCGGCACGCTGCATCACCAATGCCTTGCGTGATGCCCGGGTCAACCCTGATCAGGTGCAGTACATCAACGCCCACGGCACCTCGACGCCTGCCGGTGACCTGGCAGAAGTTTCGGCGATCAAGTCGGTGTTCGGCGATCACGCCTACAACCTGGCCGTGAGTTCGACCAAGTCCATGACCGGTCACCTGTTGGGTGCCGCCGGTGCAGTCGAGGCGATCTTCAGCGTACTGGCCATCAACAGCCAGATTGCACCGCCGACCATCAACCTCGACGAGCCTGATGAAGGCTGCGACCTGGATTTCGTGCCGCACACGCCGCGCGAAATGCCGATCGATGTGGTGCTGTCCAACTCGTTCGGTTTTGGTGGCACCAACGGCTCGCTGGTGTTCCGCCGGTACGCCGAGTAATGCAAAGCTGGGTCGACGGTCAACCGGCGAGCGCCCTGGCGTCGCTCAAAGACCGTGGGCTGGCCTATGGCGATGGACTGTTCGAGACCATCGCCGTCAAGGCTGGCACGCCGTTGCTGCTGGAGCTGCACCTGCAGCGCCTGGCGCAAGGGTGTTCCCGGCTGGCGATTGTTGCGGATCAAGCACTGATCCGCAGCGAATTGCTGGCTTACGCCCACGCGATGGGCGAGGGCGTCCTCAAGCTCATCCTGACCCGCGGCGACAGCCAGCGCGGTTATGGTATATCCCCCGGGGCCATGCCTCGAAGAATTCTGCAAGCCAGCCCGGCGGCTGCCTGGCCTGAAGCCAATGCGCTGCACGGTATCACCCTGTTCGACTGTGCCACCCGTCTGGCCGAGCAACCGCTATTGGCCGGGCTCAAACACCTCAATCGACTCGAACAGGTCATTGCGCGCTCCGAATGGCAAGACCCGGCCTGTGCCGAGGGCTTGATGCGCGATACCTCGGGGCGGGTGATTGAAGGTGTGTTCAGCAATCTGTTTATTGTGCGTGACGGCGTTTTGCTGACTGCCGACCTGCGCCGCTGCGGTGTGGCTGGCGTGATGCGGGCTGCACTGCTGGCCGAGGCCGGGCGCCTGGGCATCCCTTGCCATGTTACCGATATCAGCCTTGCGCAGTTGCAACAGGCCGATGAACTCTTTCTCTGCAACAGCGTATATGGCATTTGGCCGGTGCGCGCTTTTGCAGACCTTAGCTGGCCGGTGGGGCCGCTGACCCGTAAACTGCAAGGTATTGCTCGCACCTTACTGGATGTCTGATTCGTGAAACGTAAAATCTTGGTGCTGCTGGAGACAGGTCTGGTGCTGGCGGGCTTGCTGCTGGGCGTCAGTGCCTGGAAGCTCAACTCGGCGCTCGACCAGCCGCTGAACCTGACGCAAGAGCAATTGCTCGATGTCCCGGCCGGCGCCACGCCGACCGGCACCTTCAATCGACTGGAAGCTGACGGTAACCTGCAAGACGCATTCTGGCTGCGTCTTTACTGGCGCTTTAACCTTGAAGGCCAGCCTTTGCACAGCGGCGAATATCGCATGACTCCGGGCATGACCGCCCAGGAGTTGATCGGTGTGTGGCAGCGTGGTGAGGTGGTGCAATACAGCCTGACCCTGGTTGAAGGCTGGAACTTTCGCCAGGTGCGTAGCGCCCTGGCCAAACACGAAAAAATCGAACAGACCCTCGACGGCCTGAGCGACAGCGAAGTCATGGCCAAACTCGGGCACGAAGGGGTATTCCCGGAAGGGCGGTTTTTCCCTGATACCTACCGTTTTGTGCGTGGCATGACCGATGCCCAGTTGCTGGAAAAGGCCTACGACCGTCTGGATAAAGTGCTGGCCCAGGAATGGGAACAGCGTGACCCGGGCGTACCCTATACAACGCCATACCAGGCGCTGATCATGGCTTCCCTGGTGGAAAAAGAAACCGGTGTGCCACAAGAGCGTGGGCAAATTGCCGGAGTATTTGTGCGTCGGATGAAAATCGGCATGCCACTGCAAACCGATCCTACGGTGATCTACGGTCTGGGTGAGCGATACAACGGCAAACTGACCCGCGCCCATTTGCGCGAGCCTACGCCGTACAACACCTACACCATTCCCGGTCTGCCGCCGACACCGATTGCCATGGTCGGGCGTGAGGCCATTTATGCCGCACTGCACCCGGCGGATGGCACCAGCCTGTACTTTGTGGCCAAGGGCGATGGCAGCCACACGTTTTCCGATGACCTGGATGCGCACAACTCTGCTGTGCGTGAATTCCAGATCAAACGTCGGGCCGATTATCGTTCGAGCCCTGCGCCGGCCCCCGCTGCTGAACCGGCAAGCGCCCCGGTCGAGCCGCAAAGTCCGAAAGACACTGATTAAGGATTGCCGCCTGTGACTGGCTTGTTTATTACCCTGGAAGGCCCCGAAGGCGCGGGCAAAAGTACCAATCGCGAGTACCTGGCAGAGCGTTTGCGCGCCGCAGGCATCGACGTGGTGCTGACCCGCGAACCCGGCGGCACGCCGCTGGCTGAGCGCATCCGCGAGCTGCTGCTTACGCCCAGCGACGACGCCATGTGTGCCGACACCGAGCTGCTGCTGGTATTCGCCGCCCGCGCCCAGCATCTGGCCGAAGTGATTCGTCCGGCACTGGCCCGTGGCGCGGTGGTGCTGTGTGATCGCTTTACCGATGCTACCTATGCCTATCAGGGCGGCGGCCGGGGCTTGTCCCATGAGCGCATCGCCACCCTGGAGACCTTTGTTCAGGGGGCTCTGCGCCCGGATCTGACCCTGGTGTTCGATCTGCCCATCGAAGTCGGCATGGCCCGTGCCAGTGCCCGCGGTCGCCTCGACCGCTTTGAGCAGGAAGGCCGCACCTTCTTTGACGCCGTGCGCAGTACCTACCTTGAACGTGCCAGGCTTGAGCCCGGGCGCTACCGCCTGATCGATGCCGCACAAACCCTGGAGCAGGTGCAGGGCCAGCTCGACGCCCTGTTGCCGCAATTGCTGGGCATGCACCGTGGCTGAGGCTTATCCGTGGCAAGACGGTCTGTGGCAGCAGATGGCCGGGCGCGCGCAGCACGCTCATGCCTACCTGCTGCACGGCCCGGCGGGCATCGGCAAGCGGGCGCTGGCCGAGCGGCTGATGGCCAGCCTGCTGTGCAAGCAGCCGGTCGGGCTTGAGGCTTGCGGTACGTGCAAGTCCTGTTCGTTGCTGGCGGCGGGCAGTCACCCCGACAACTACATTCTTGAGCCTGAAGAGGCTGACAAGGCGATCAAGGTAGACCAGGTGCGTGATCTGGTCAGTTTTGTGGTGCAGACCGCCCAGTTGGGCGGGCGCAAGGTGGTGCTGGTCGAGCCGGTGGAGGCGATGAACATCAACGCCGCCAACGCCTTGCTCAAAAGCCTTGAAGAACCCTCGGGCAACACTGTCTTGCTGTTGGTCAGTCATCAGTCCAGCCGGTTGCTGCCGACCATTCGCAGCCGCTGTGTGCAGCAGGCCTGCCCGTTGCCAAGTGAAGCGCTGAGCCTTGAATGGCTGGCCCATGCGCTGCCCGATATCCCTGAGGCCGAGCGGGTCGAATTACTGACTCTGGCAGCCGGTTCCCCCCTGGTGGCCGTCAAGCTGCAGGCCCAGGGTGTGCGCGAGCAGCGTGCGGCGGTGGTTGAGGGGGTTAAAAAACTGCTCAAGCGCGAGTTGTCGGCCAGTCAGTTGGCTGAAAGCTGGAAAGCCATCCCGCTGCTGTTGCTCTTTGACTGGTTTTGCGACTGGTCGAACCTGATCCTGCGCTATCAACTGACTCAGGACGAAGCCGGTCTCGGGCTGGAGGACATGCGCAAAGTGCTGCAGTACCTGGCGCAGAAGACTGCGCAGGACAAAGTCCTGACTATTCAGGACTGGATTCTTGCCCAGCGCCAGAAGGTCTTGAGCAAGGCCAACCTCAACCGTGATCTGTTGCTTGAAGCGTTGCTGGTGCAGTGGGCAGGCCTGCCCGGCCAGCGCTGATCTGACTGAATTGATAAACAGGTAATTTTTTGTATGCTGGTTGACTCCCATTGCCATCTCGATCGTCTTGATCTGAGCGCCCATGACGGCTCGCTGGATGCCGCCCTTGAGGCTGCGCGCCAACGTGGTGTCGGGCATTTTCTATGCATTGGCGTAAGCGCCGACAACGCGGCCGATGTCAAAGCCCTGACTGAGCGCTATGCCGATGTGGACTGCTCGGTGGGCGTCCACCCGCTGGACGTACAACCCGGTGCCGCACCGGCGCTTGACTGGCTGTTGGGCGAGTTGAATCACCCACGGGTGGTGGCCATTGGTGAAACTGGCCTGGACTACCACTACGAGCCTGAAGCAGCCGATTTGCAGCAACTGTCGTTCAGGGTTCACCTGGAGGCGGCACAACAGACCGGCAAGCCGGTGGTGATCCACACCCGCGGTGCCCGCGCCGATACCCTGGACATGTTGCGTGAGGCAGCGTTGCCGCAGGCCGGTGTGCTGCATTGCTTTACCGAAGACTGGGACATGGCCAGGGCGGCGCTGGACATGGGTTACTACATCTCGCTGTCGGGGATTGTGACTTTTCGCAATGCTGATGCCCTGCGCGATGTGGCCCGTCAGGTGCCTGCCGACCGGCTGCTGGTGGAGACCGACTCGCCTTACCTCGCCCCGATCCCCCATCGTGGCAAGCCAAACCTGCCGCAATACGTGCGTGAAGTGGCTGAGTTTTTGGCGATGTTGCGCGGTGAGTCCTACGAACGCTTTGCAGAGCAAACCACCGAAAACTTCAAGCGCCTGTTCCCGCTGGCACGGGTCAGATGATTGCGTGGATTTGAGGGGGCGGGCTTGCTCGCGATGGGATCGCTGCGGTGTGTCTGCTAAACCGAGTTGCCTGTGTCGCGAGCAAGCCCGTTCCTACAGGTTTGGCGTTTAACTGAACAGCAGGCAAAAAAAACCCGGGCTCTGGGGAATCCGGGTTAAGACCATTAGGAGTAAAACAAAGGCACACATTCCATTGCGGCCAATATCGGCGCAGCACTTTGGGGGGGATGTCACGCCGACATGATAAGTATTGGTCAGCTTTGTCGAACGTCCAGCCGCAGCTGATCGTTTTTTAAACAGATTTGGAATACCCCAGCTTCGCTTGAGTGCTCATCTAATCGTGGGTAAATCGTTTGAACCCATCGATATGCAGGATGATCCGTGCAATTTAGCGTGACTAATGCATAATACTCCGCTTCGATTTTGACCCGAACAGACCTTTTCTTATGCACAAAGAACCCCGTAAGGTCCGTGAGTTTCGTCGCCGTGAGCAAGAAATTCTCGATACCGCGCTCAAGCTGTTCCTCGACCTGGGTGAAGACAGTGTCACCGTCGAGATGATCGCTGATGCCGTGGGTATCGGCAAAGGCACGATCTACAAGCACTTCAAGTCCAAGGCCGAAATCTACCTGCGCCTGATGCTCGATTACGAGCGCGATTTGAACGAGCTGCTGCATTCCGCCGATGTGGATAAAGACAAGGAGGCGCTGTCCCGTGCCTACTTTGAGTTCCGCATGCGCGACCCGCAGCGCTACCGATTGTTTGATCGCCTTGAAGAGAAGGTGGTCAAGGGCAATCAGGTGCCTGAACTGGTCGAAGAGCTGCACAAGATCCGCGCTTCCAACTTTGAGCGCCTGACCCTGCTGATCAAGGGCCGCATCAGCGAAGGCAAGCTCGAAGACGTGCCGCCTTACTTCCATTATTGCGCGGCCTGGGCCCTGGTGCATGGTGCGGTGGCGCTGTATCACTCGCCGTTCTGGAGCAATGTGCTGGAAGATCAGGAGGGCTTTTTCCAGTTCCTGATGGACATCGGCGTGCGCATGGGCAACAAGCGCAAGCGTGACACCGACACCCCGGCAGTCGAGTAACCACAGCCTGTATTTGCCTTCATGGCTTATGGCCTTGAGGCTTATACTCAGGCTTGGGTCTTGCCAAAACCTGATTTATGAGTCAGGTTTTGCAGCGACCCATTTCCCCCGCGCCGGAGTCATTCATGATCGTTGATCGCCAAGGCAGACGTTTTCGCAATTTGCGGATCAGCCTGACTTCAGCCTGCAACTATGCCTGCACTTACTGTGTGCCCAACGGTAAACGGCTGGTGGCGGCACAGGATGAGCTGTCGGCCGAAGCCATGGTGCGCGGCGTGGCCTATCTGATCGAAGCTGCAGGCATCGAGCGCTTGCGCATCACCGGCGGTGAGCCGCTGATCAGCCCCAAGCTCGACACCTTTATGCGTGAAGTCGGCCGGCTCGGCCTGGGTGATATCAGCCTGACTACAAATGGCCAATTGCTTGCGCGCAAACTGCCGTTGCTGCTGGACGCGGGCATCGCTCGCATCAACGTCTCCCTCGATACCCTTGACCCAGAAGCATTCCGCCGCATTGCCCGGGGCGGAGACCTGGCAACGGTGCTCGATGGCATGCAACAGGCGCGTGAGGCCGGGATCAAAATCAAGGTCAATATGGTGCCGCTGCGCGGGCAGAACCTGGATCAGGTCATGCCGCTGCTGGAGTACTGCCTTGAGCGTGGTTACGAGCTGCGTTTTATCGAGCTTATGCGCATGGGGCACCTGGCCAGTGATGGCAATGCTTTCCTGCAGCAGTTCGTCAGCTTGCAGCAGTTGTTGGCGCTGATTGGCGAGCATCATGAATACCTGCAGGCTGATGCGCCCATCGACGCCACGGCGGTGCGTTACCAGATTCCCGGGCACGGGTATTTCGGCGTGATTGCCAACGAAAGCGTGCCGTTTTGCCGGACCTGCTCGCGGTTGCGGTTGTCGTCCACGGGGTGGCTGCATGGTTGCCTGTCATCGAGCAATCGCCACTATGTGGGTGATCTGCTGAACAAGCCGCGCCACGAGGCATTGCCAGCGCTGCAAGGTTTATTGATGAAAGCCCTGGGCGACAAACAGGACGTGGCTTTCTCGGGCGGCGCTACGGTGATGAAAATCATCGGCGGCTAACAATCTGAGTGGGAGCGGGCTTGCCTGCGATGCTGGCAACCCGGTCTTGCTGATACACCGAGTTGATGCCATCGCGGGCAAGCCCGCTCCCACAGGGGAGGAGGGTGTTGGCGCGTAATCTGCATCTCGGGGCTATTCGCCGGTTTTTTGTCATCGGCTTTCGGGAGAGCGGGATGCGTGGTCTGATTGTGTTGCTGGCTTTTTTGGCGCTGGGCGGCTGCATGAGCGTCAGTGATCTGGGCGAGGGCGCGCGCTATCAAATGAGCGACGCCGGTTTGCTCGATCACAGCAATACACGTCGCAGCAATTCGCTGCGCATTCAGCCTGATTCCTTTATTTATATCGCCCAGGGGCCTTTTGCACCGATCGGCGATCCGTATGTGCGGCCCAATATCGTTGCCGAAGAAGCTTTCAACGGTTTTGTCGAATACTTCCCCATGGTGCGCCGGGCCAAGGAGCCGGTGGGGCTCGATCAGGCCATGACCGAAGCGCGTAATTTTGGCGCCCACTACCTGTTGTACACCCGCTTTGCCCGGGCCGATGACCGCATCGGCAACAGCGACGAATGGCTCGATCAGGAAGAAATCAGCCGCCTGGGCATCGACAGTGGGGTGATCCAGCTGATGTTGATCGAAACCAGCACTCAGTACCTGATCGACACCGCCACCATTCGCAGCCGTGGCGGTTTGCTGACGTTCCATGACAACAAGCCCGCCGACCTGATTGGCCCGCCGCTCGCCAAGTACGCCCGCAGCTTGATAGGCTTGAGCGATCAATAAGTCGAGGAGAGCACCATGAGCGAGCCGGTAGACGTCAGCAATTTGCTGGCGCAAATCCCCAGGGCCGACAAGGGGCTGCCGCCCGTTCATTTGTGGGATACCGCCTTTTGCGGGGACATCGATATGCGTATCGCCCGTGATGGCACCTGGTATTACATGGGTACGCCGATCGGTCGCAAGCCAATGGTCAAATTGTTCTCGACCATCATTCGTCGCGATGGTGATGAATATTTTCTGATCACACCGGTCGAAAAGGTCGGCATCAAAGTGGATGACGCGCCTTTTGTAGCGGTCGCTCTGGACGTGGAAGGGGTGGGGGAGCAGCAAGTGCTGCGCTTTACCACCAATGTCGATGAGTCGGTCAGCGCTGGCAGCGAGCACCCGCTGCGCTTCGTCATTAACCCCGAGACCCAGGAGCCTGCGCCTTACCTGCATGTACGGCGTAACCTTGAAGCGCTGATCCACCGCAATGTGTTCTATCAGTTGATAGAACTGGCGGTGGTTGCTGAAATCGATGGGCAAAACTGGCTGGGCGTGTGGAGCGCTGGCGAGTTTTTCCCGATAGGGCTTGAGCCCTAGGCCCAGTGATTGTGGGAGCGGGAAACCCGCTCCCACAAAGACGCATTTAGGCTTTCAGCGTTTTCATATCGATCACAAAGCGGTATTTCACATCGCCTTTCACCACGCGCTCAAAGGCTTCGTTGATGTTTTTGATGTCGAGCATTTCGATATCGCAGGTAATCCCGTGCTCGGCGCTGAAATCGAGCATTTCCTGGGTTTCGGCAATGCCGCCGATCAGCGAGCCGGCCAGTACGCGCCGCTTGAACACCAGGTTGAAGGCGTTCAGTGCCGGCTCAACCGGCTCGATCAGGCCCACCAGAATGTGTACGCCGTCAAAGGTCAGGGTTTCGAGGTACGGGTTCAGGTCGTGCGGCACCGGAATGGTGTCCAGCAGGAAGTCGAAGTGCCCGGCAGCGGCTTTCATCTGCTCGGCATCGGTGGACACGATCACATGGTCGGCGCCCTGGCGACGCGCTTCTTCAGCCTTGGCTTCGGAGCGGGTGAACAGGGTCACTTCAGCGCCCAGAGCCTTGGCGAACTTGATGCCCATGTGGCCCAGGCCGCCCATACCCAGAATACCGACCTTGTCGCCCGCTTCCACGCCGTAATGAACCAGAGGCGAGTAGGTGGTGATGCCGGCGCACAGCAGGGGTGCGGCGCTGGCCGGGTCGAGATTTTTCGGAATGCTCAGTACGAAGTGTTCGCTGACAACCATCTTGTCCGAGTAACCGCCCATGGTCAGCGTGCCGTCGATGCGGTCCGGGCTGGCGTAGGTTTGGGTCATGCCTTCCAGGCAGTATTGCTCCAGGTCTTCCTTGCAGGCCGAGCAGGTGCGGCACGAATCAACCATGCAGCCCACGCCGACCAGATCGCCGACCTTGTGCTTGGTAACTTTGTCGCCAACGGCGGTGACCTTGCCGATGATTTCATGGCCCGGCATCAGCGGGTAAGTCGCGAAGCCCCAGTCATTGCGCGCCTGGTGGATGTCGGAGTGACAGACACCGCAATACAGCACTTCGATCGCGACGTCGTCCGGTCGCGGTGCGCGACGGTTGAACGGCATGGGCGCCAGTGGGGCCTTGGCATTCTGGGCGGCATAACCGATAGCGTTATAAGTAACAGTGGACATGAGAACCTCGCGAAACGTTGACTGTGAACAGGGCGCAATTTTGCGCTTACATGCCTTTCAGGACTATGACGATTCCTCCGCCTGTCATGCCTAATACTCCGGATTGACGGGGTGGCTGCCATTTTATTGACCAATTCTGCGAAGATGCGGCTGTCTATTCCTCCTGCGAACCTTTCTCCATGCTTTTGACCCGTCACCGTGACGAGAACGCCGCTCTGGTGTCTCTGATCGAACCGCTGGCGACACAAACCGGTTTTGTGTCGACCTTGTTGCCCGAAGTCCGGGTAGTTTCTGCCTGCCGGGTAGTAGCCCGAATGCCGCAGATTTATGAGCCTAGCCTAATGGTGATTGCTCAAGGCAGTAAGTTGGCCTATCTGGGCCAGCGCACCCTGGAATACGGTGCCGGACATTATCTGGTGCAGGCGCTGGCGGTGCCTTTTGAGTGTGAAACCTTCGCTTCGGAAGAAATGCCATTGCTGGGTGTTGCTATCAGCATCGACCGAGCGGTACTGGGCGAGTTGGTACTGGCCATGGGCCTGGCCCCTGACCGCAGTGCAGTTGCCCAAACTCCGGAGTCGATGACCTCGGCGGTGCTGGATGACGATATGCGCCAGGCGGTCGAGCGCCTGTTGCGTTGCCTGCACGACCCTCTGGAGTGCCGGATCATGGGGCAGGCGAGGTTGCGCGAGGTGCTGTTCGCGGCCTTGCGGGGGCCGCAGGCGGGTGTGTTGCGGGCTTTGGTTGAGCAGCAAGGGCAGTTTGCCCGGGTGGCGGCGTCATTGAGCTACTTGCATGAACACTTCGCACAGCCGCTGAATGTCGAGACATTGGCCCGTTGCGCGAATATGAGCGCGTCGACCTTTCATGAGCATTTCAAGCGCAGCACCTTGTTGTCGCCGGTGCAGTATCTCAAGCGGTTGCGGCTGTTGCGGGCGCAGCAGTTGCTATTGAGTGAGGGGCTGGGGGTGGCGCAGGTGGCGGAGCGGGTGGGCTATCAGAGTACGTCGCAGTTCAGTCGCGAGTACAAGCGCTACTTCGAACGCAGCCCCGGTCATGAAGGGGTGGGGTGCTAGTCAGTCGGTGTGACGGGCGCGGTGTGAGAGCGGGTTTGCTCGCGATGCGCACAGCGCAGTCTGTCAGGCAAACCTGGGCGATCCCATCGCGAGCAAGCCCGCTCCCACAAATCCGGGGGCAATAAAAAAGGCCCCCGAAGGAGCCTTTTTTAGACTTACATGTTCGGGTAAGTCGGCCCGCCGCCACCTTCCGGGGTTACCCAGGTGATGTTCTGTGATGGGTCCTTGATGTCACAGGTTTTGCAGTGCACGCAGTTTTGCGAGTTGATCTGGAAGCGCTTCTCGCCGCTTTCCTGGGTGATCACTTCGTACACACCCGCCGGGCAATAACGCTGAGCAGGCTCGTCGTAGAGCGGCAGGTTGACGCTGATCGGGATGCTCGCGTCGCGCAGCTTGAGGTGGCAAGGCTGCTCTTCTTCGTGGTTGGTGCTGGAGATGAATACCGAGCTGAGCTTGTCGAAGCTGAGTTTGCCGTCCGGCTTCGGGTAGTCGATCTTTTTGCAGTCCTTGGCCTGTTTGAGGCAGGCGTAGTCAGGCTTGGTGTCGTGCAGGGTGAACGGCAGTTTGCCGCCGAAGATGTTCTGATCAAGCCAGTTGAAACCACCGCCCACGATAGGGCCGAACTTGTGCAGTGCCGGACCGAAGTTGCGGCTGGCGAACAGTTCGTCGAACAGCCAGCTGGCCTTGAAGGCCTCAACGTAGGTGTTCAGTGCATCACCGCCTTCGGAGTCGGCGAGCAACGAGTCAGCCACGGCCTCAGCTGCGAGCATGCCGGACTTCATCGCGGTGTGGCTGCCTTTGATCTTGGAGAAGTTCAGGGTGCCCAGATCGCAACCGATCAATGCGCCGCCGTTGAAGATCATTTTCGGCAGCGAGTTCAGGCCGCCTTTGCAGATGGCGCGAGCGCCATAGCTGATACGTTTGCCGCCTTCCAGGTACTGCTTGAGCACCGGGTGATGCTTGAGGCGCTGGAATTCGTCGAATGGCGACAGGAAGGTGTTGCTGTAGGACAGATCAACGATCAGGCCAACTACTACCTGGTTGTTTTCCAGGTGATACAGGAAAGAACCGCCGGTGTTTTCGCTGCTGATAATGTCCAGCGGCCAGCCTGCAGTGTGCACCACCAGGCCTGGCTGGTGTTTGGCCGGGTCGATTTCCCAGATTTCTTTCAGGCCGATACCGTAGTGTTGGGCATCTGCGTCGCTGTCGAGCTTGAAGCGTTCGATCAGTTGCTTGCCCAGGTGACCGCGGCAGCCTTCGGCGAACAGGGTGTACTTGCCACGCAGTTCCATGCCCGGGGTGTACAGGCCTTCCTTGGGGTTGCCTTCGCGGTCAACGCCCAGGTCGCCGGTGATGATCCCGCGAACCACATTGTTTTCGTCGAATAGCACTTCTTGAGCAGCGAAGCCCGGGTAGATTTCTACACCCAGGTTTTCGGCCTGCTGTGCCAGCCAGCGGCACAGGTTGCCCAGGGAGATGATGTAGTTGCCTTCGTTGTGCATGGTTTTCGGCACAAACAGGTCTGGCACCTTGGTCGCGGTGCTGTCGCTGCGCAGTACATAAATATCGTCGCGGGTAACGGGAGTGTTGAGCGGAGCGCCGAGCTCTTTCCAGTCCGGGAACAACTCGTTCAGGGCGCGAGGTTCAAAGACCGCACCGGACAGGATATGAGCACCGACTTCGGAGCCTTTTTCAACCACGCAGACGCTGATTTCTTTACCGGCTTCGGCGGCCTTCTGCTTCAGGCGGCAGGCGGCGGACAAACCGGCAGGGCCGGCGCCGACGATGACCACGTCGAATTCCATGTATTCGCGTTCCACAGGTTCTCTCCTACTCAAGGCTCAACGGTATTTTTCTAATTGGAGGTTTGGCGTTTCATCCATTATTCCCTCGACGCAGGCCAAGGACGCAATGGATGAGGCGCCGCTCTCTCTATGAGGTCGGGCATTATATCTACACCACTGGCAGGGTCCAATACAAACGTTTGTTTGAATTCACTGCAACCCAGACAAATCAAAGACGCGCGGCTTAAAACTGGCCCATTTGCTGTATTGACCGCAAATGGTGTTCCGGTCAAGATACGGTCGGTTTTGCGCTCGCCGTAGGCTGATTGTCGGTTTCAAGAGCACCTCTAAAGACAGGGCACAGGCATGAGCCAGTGGGAGCCTGCCATTTTTGCAGCGGAGTTTACACGTCCTTTTGGTGGATGACTTGTTAGTCACATCGGACAGACGGTCGCAGGGGCAGTCGCTGGTACCCGTCTATTAATAAGGCAACGATCTTTGGAGGTGCCCTTGTGCTGACGAGCATCAACCGCCAGGTTCGCCTAGGCGACTTTCTTTTCACCGGAGAGTAACGAGGAATCCATGAAGGTTCTTGTAGCTGTCAAACGAGTGGTCGATTACAACGTTAAAGTGCGCGTCAAAGCGGACAACTCCGGCGTTGACCTCGCCAACGTCAAGATGTCGATGAACCCCTTCTGCGAAATCGCCGTGGAAGAAGCCGTACGCCTGAAAGAGAAAGGCGTTGCGACTGAAATCGTCGTCGTCTCCATCGGCCCGACCACCGCTCAGGAACAGCTGCGTACCGCGCTGGCGCTGGGTGCTGATCGCGCCATTCTGGTCGAGTCCGCCGAAGACCTGACCTCGCTGGCCGTGGCCAAGCTGCTCAAGGCCGTTGTCGACAAGGAACAGCCACAGCTGGTGATCCTGGGTAAACAAGCCATCGACAGCGACAACAACCAGACTGGCCAGATGCTGGCTGCGTTGACCGGTTTCGGTCAGGGCACGTTCGCGTCCAAGGTTGAAGTGGCAGGTGACAAGGTTGCCGTGACCCGTGAAGTAGACGGCGGCGCGCAAACTATTTCGCTGAAATTGCCGGCGATCATCACCACCGACCTGCGTTTGAACGAGCCGCGTTATGCGTCCCTGCCAAACATCATGAAAGCCAAGAAAAAGCCGCTTGAAGTACTGACGCCAGACGCGTTGGGTGTTTCGACTGCTTCGACCAACAAGACCCTGAAAGTGGAAGCCCCGGCTGCACGCAGCGCGGGTATCAAGGTCAAGTCGGTGGCTGAACTGGTCGAGAAACTGAAAAACGAAGCGAAGGTAATCTAATCATGACTATCTTGGTAATCGCAGAACACGACGGCAAGGCACTGGCTCCGGCCACGCTGAACACCGTTGCCGCTGCCGCCAAAATCGGTGGCGACATCCACGTTCTGGTTGCAGGCCAGGGCATTGGCGCTGTAGCCGAAGCAGCTGCGCAGATCGCTGGTGTGGCCAAAGTTCTGGTTGCTGATAACGCGGCCTACGCCCATCAGTTGCCTGAAAACGTTGCGCCATTGGTTGCAGAGCTGGGCGCTGGCTACAGCCATATCCTGGCTGCAGCTACTTCCAACGGCAAAAACATCCTGCCGCGCGTTGCTGCGCAACTGGACGTTGATCAGATCTCCGAGATCATTTCGGTGGTTAGCGCCGACACCTTCACTCGTCCGATTTACGCCGGTAACGCCATTGCCACCGTACAGTCCACTGCGCCGGTCAAAGTGATCACCGTACGCGCCACCGGTTTCGACCCGGTTGCTGCGCAAGGTGGTTCGGCAGCGGTTGAAGCGGTTGCAGCGGTTCACGATGCAGGCACTTCGTCGTTTGTTGGCGAAGAGCTGGCCAAGTCGGACCGTCCTGAGCTGACCGCAGCCAAGGTTGTGGTTTCTGGCGGCCGTGGCATGCAGAACGGTGACAACTTCAAGCTGCTGTACACCCTGGCTGACAAGTTGGGCGCTGCTGTTGGCGCATCCCGCGCCGCTGTGGACGCAGGCTTCGTACCCAACGACATGCAGGTTGGCCAGACCGGTAAAATCGTTGCGCCACAGCTGTACATTGCGGTCGGTATTTCCGGCGCGATCCAGCATCTGGCCGGGATGAAAGATTCCAAGGTGATCGTTGCGATCAACAAGGACGAAGAAGCACCGATCTTCCAGGTGGCCGATTACGGCCTGGTAGCGGACTTGTTCGAAGCTGTGCCTGAGCTGGAGAAACTGGTTTAATCCAGTTGCTTCACTTATAAAGGGCCCGGTTACCGGGGCGTGGGGAAGGGTAGGGCACTCAGTGTCCTGCCTGTTTTCACAGCCCGGGTAACCGGGCTTTTTAATGCCTGTCAATTGTGTGGAGGGAGTGTAGGGTATGGATATGCGTCAGATCAGCAGGCTGCTGGCAGGGTTGGTGTTTTTGCCATTGCTGTCCGAGGCGGCGGGCAAATGCGAACGCCTGATCGTCACCGGCAGCCCCGATGCCCCGCCTTACCTGTGGCGTGATCCGGCCGACCCTGCCCATTTGATCGGCGCCAGTGCCGACCTGATCCAGCAGGCTGGCCACGAGCTGGGGATCAAGGTTGAAGTGCTCTATGGCGGCAAGCGTGCCCAGGCCCATGACGAGGTTCGTACCGGACGCATGGACTTGCTGCTCGATGCTCCGCTGACCGTGGCCGGGCTTTCTTCCTTCGATTACATCCACCCGCCGCTGGTGCGCAACGATTATCTGGTGTGGACGCGCAAAGATTCTCCCCTGATCTACGAAACGCCCGCAGACTTGCATGGGCACAAGGGCGCGGTCTCGGAAAAGGCCCGTTTAAGCGAAACCTTCAATGAGTTTGCCCGTCATCAACTGACCCTGGAGCCCCAGCCCGGGTTGACCCAGGCTTTTCAGAAGCTGCTGCTGGGGCAGGCCGAGTATGTACTGGCCGGTCGTTATGCCGGTATGGTCACTGCGCAAACCCTGGGCATCGCCGATGATTTGCTGGCACATCCGCAACCTGTCGATCAGCCAGGGCTGTTTTTGGCTGTTTCCCATGACTCAGCCTGTAATGAGCCGTGGTTGCGCGGACAGCTCGCCAAAAAGATGACAGAATTGCCCGCCTCCGGCCTGACCGAGGCGGTAGTGCAACGCAATCTGGAGCGGTGGAAAACCCAGCTGCAACAACCGCTCAGCGCCCCAAAACAGTAGGAATCCCTAGTGACAATTCGACCTCTTTTCGCTGCCCTGGCCGTTGTGGCTCTGGCGGGGTGTGCAGCCGATCCTGCGCCGAATGAACAATTGCGTTTGACCGAGCAGGCCCTGGAGCAAGCCAAGGCGGTGGGTGCAAAAGCCGATGACCTGGCCGAGCTTAAACAAGCCGAAGACAAGTTGGCCCAAGCGCTGGCCGATATGGCAGATGAATCTTACAAGGACGCGCGCATGCAGGCCGAACAGGCGGAGCTTGACGCCCGCTTGGCTGAAGCTCGTGTGCTGACGCAAAAAAGCCAGGAACAATTGAACGTGCTCAATACCCGTATCGCGCGCTTGCGCAAACAACTGGCGGAGGCGCAATGAGCCTCAAGTCCGCAGCTTACATGGGGGCGCTGGCTATCGGCCTGAGCGGTTGCACCGGCCATCACAACAGCCAGCAGGCCTTGCAGCAGGCCGGTACCGACTTCCAGGCCGTCAAGGAAGATACCAATGTATTGCGCATCGCTCCCAAGGACGTGATCCGCTCCGGTGAGTCCCTGGCGCGTGCTGACCGGTTGTCCAGCTATTGGGGCAGCGGTGATGACGTTGCGCATTACGCCTACTTGAGCCAGCGTTACAGCGAAATCGCCCGTGAGCACACCCAGCAGGTGCTGAATGAAGAGCGCGCGGCCAAGCTCGAGCTGGAGCGTCAGCGACTGCAACTGGCCTTGCGGGAGGCCAAGCTGTTAAGCGTTCAGCAGCAGGGCCAATGGCTGGAAGAGCAAATCGTCAGCCTGGCCACGACCCAGACCGATCGTGGCCTGGTCATGACCCTGGGTGACGTGTTGTTTGATACAGGCGAAGCCGATTTGAAAAATTCGGCCAACCGCACGGTTCTCAAACTGGTGCAGTTTCTGCAACTCAACCCCAAGCGCATTGTGCGGATTGAGGGTTACACCGACAGCACGGGCGGCACGGAGGATAACCTCAAGCTGTCCATGGCCCGTGCCCAGGCAGTGGCGGATGTGCTGATCGACCTGGGTATCGACGAGAAACGCATCCAGGTGGAAGGTTATGGCGACCAGTACCCGGTGGATGTGAACGCCAGTGAGCGCGGCCGGGCCCAGAACCGTCGTGTTGAAATCGTCTTCTCGGACGAAAAAGGCCAGTTGGGCGCCGCTCGCTAAAACCGGGATTTGCCTGGACTGTGGGAGCGGGCTTGCTCGCGATTGGAGCGGCTCGGTGTGCCAGGCGTACCGCGGTGCTGCCATCGCGGGCAAATCTCGCTCCCACAGCTGCATTGTCCGCACCCATACAGTTACCCCCGCACTCGCGCTGTACGGCTTAGATAAGTGACAACTGTGCCCGTACACTTCTAAACTGTTCCGGTATTGTTCCCCATAAAAACAAAGCCTGAACATCGAGTGCAGCGCCATGACCAACCTTTTGCTTTACCAACGTATCGCTCAGCAGCTGGCTGAAGATATCCGGCGTGGCGTTTATCAGCCGGGCGAGCGTGTGCCTTCGGTGCGCAAGATGAGCTCGCAGCTCAACGTCAGTCATGCCACGGTGTTGCAGGCCTACGCCAATCTTGAAGACCAGGGGTTGATCCGGGCACGGCCGCAGTCCGGATATTATGTGCACCAGACCCCGGCACTTACCGCACCCACTCCGGATATCGCCCGTGTCGAGCGTCCGGGGCTGGTCACCCGCAGCAGCATTATCCAGCAAGTCCTGGTCGAGTCCCGCCGCGAAGGTGTGTTCCCGCTGGGAGCGGCGGTGCCCAGTGTCGATTACCTGCCTGTACGCGCTTTGCACCAGCAACTGGCCAAGGTCACCCGCTTTCACAGCCCGCGGGCGTTCAGCTATATGTTCAGCCCCGGCTTCGAACCCCTGCGCCGCCAGGTGGCAATACGCATGCGCGATGCTGGCGTGGTGGTCGATCCGTCTGAAGTGATCATCACCCACGGCTGTGTCGATGCCCTGCAAATGTCATTACGGGTGCTGACCCGCCCCGGAGACCTGATCGCGGCGGAGTCGCCAACGTACTACGGCTTGTTGCAACTGGCTGACCTGCTGGGTTTGAAAGTCATTGAAATCCCCAGTGATCCGGCCACCGGCATGAGCCTTGAAGCCCTGCAACTGGCCGCCAACCAATGGTCGATCAAGGCATTGGTGCTGACCACGCGCCTGAGCAACCCCCTGGGTGGGACCATGCCTGAAGAGCGGCAAAAGCAGCTGCTACGCCTGGCCTCGGACTTTGATATCCAGATTGTGGAAGATGATATCTATGGCGAACTGATGTTCGAGGTCGGGCGCACCAAGGCCTTGAAGGCCTTTGATCGCCTGGATCGGGTGATCTACTGTTCGAGCTTTTCCAAAACCCTGTCACCCGGTGTGCGAATCGGCTGGATGATTGCGGGCAAGTTTCAGCAGGAAATCCAGCGCCTGCAAACCTTTACCACCCATTCGGCCTGCAGCGTGACCCAAATGGGGGTGGCGGCTTACCTTGAAAATGGCGGTTACGACCGCCATTTACGCTATATCCGCCAGGAATACAGAAAAAACCTCAGTGCTTTTCAGCTGGCAGTGCAACAGCATTTCCCGGAAGGGACGCAGATGTCCCGCCCCAGCGGTGGTTTTATCCTGTGGGTCAGTTTGCCGGGCCGGGTCAATACCCAGGAGCTGCATGTGCGGGCGCTGCAACAAGGCATCAGTATTGCGCCGGGGCTGATTTTCAGTAACACCGAGCAGTTCAATCATTGCATCCGGTTAAACTGCGGCACGCCCTGGAATCGGGAAGCCGAGCGGGCCCTGATGACGCTTGGCATGCTTGCCAACCAGCTCTGCCAGGAAACTGCAGGTCTATATGGTGGCTCGGCAATAGCCGGTATGGCATTTTGACTATAATTACCTTGTTCCCCTGTGCGTAAAGCGCGAGCATACGCACCTGAACCGTTAAAGCTGTGGGAGTTATGAAAGCGACATATTGTGCGAGTCTTGTGTTGATGGGTGTTTTGAGTGCGCTCAATGCAGTCGTTGCAACAGCAGATCCGGTGCTCCCCGCATCCACTTCTGCGCAGACGCAATCTGTCCATTCATCGGCAAAACCTGCCGCCAGCGAGAAAAAAGCGCCGGTCAAAAAGCGTAAGCCAATCGCCACAAAATCCCGGTCGGCCCATGAAATCGCCAAAAAGCCCTTGCCTGCTGCCAAGCTCGACCTGCGCCTGCCGCCCGAGATGGTCAAGCAACTGCGGCCCTTGGGCACGGTAGCCATGCCTGCGCACAAACCGTTACTGCCCAATATGTTTGGCGAAAAGTCTGTCGAAGAAAGTCCTTTTCAGCTCAATGGGCGTTTGCTCAGTAATGAAATGGACCTGCAATTGCGCAATGAATATCGACACAATGAAATCGAAGGTGCGGCACTGGATTTCGAGTTCAAACAATAAGTGTCGAGCGCTGTAAAACAGCCTTCTAAACTGACTGGTCAGTCACCGTCATTTATCGGCACATTCTGCTGAACGGTCAATTTCAAACACCTGTTCCAGCGAGTACTATCCCTTGTCATCAACACACTTTGCCCCGAACGAGGAGCTGACGTCATGAATTGCCGTGAAGGCTGTGGCGCATGCTGCATAGCCCCTTCCATCAGTACACCGCTGCCCGGTATGCCCAATGGCAAGCCTGCCGGGGAACGCTGCCTGCATCTTTCTGTCGACTACTTGTGCGGTTTATTCGGCCAGCCGCAACGCCCTGCGGTGTGTGGTGATTTCAAGGCAGATATCGAGGTGTGCGGCAGCAATCGGGAAGAGGCCATCAACCTGATTGGCTGGTGGGAGCAGGTGACCGCTGCATAGTGTGTTCGTGTCCAGTGAACAAACCTTCAACAATAAGGAACAAGACAATGGGTTCGTTGCATAAAGTGGCATTGATCTGTGGTTTGAGCGCTCTGCTGGCGGGTGTGGCTCAGGCTGAAGACTGGAAGGTTGCCAAGGATCAGGACGGCATCAAGGTGTCGCTGAGTGAGGTGGCCGGCTCCCAGTACAAGGCGTACCAGGGCGTGACGACCATCAAGGCGCCACTGGCCAAAATCAGCAAGTTGCAGGAAGACGTGGCCAGCGCTTGTGCCTGGATCCATGAGTGCCAGTCGCAAAAGCTGCTCAAGCATGAGGGCGACCAGAGCTGGACTTACACCCAGTTCAAAACACCGTGGCCGGTTACCCCGAGAGATTCGGTGCTGCTGGTAACGTCTACCCAAGGCGCAGATGGCAGCCTGACCCGCACGCTCAAAGGCCTGCCGACCTATATCCCGGAAGAAAAGGGCTTTGTACGGGTTGCCCAGGTCAACGGCTTCTGGAAGCTGGTGCCCAAAGGTGACAACCTGACCGAAGTGACCTATCAGGTACACACCGAGCCGGGCGGCAGCGTGCCTTCCTGGTTGGCCAACAAGTTTGTGGTCGATGCGCCTTTCAATACCCTCAAAGGGCTGAAAGAGCGCGCTGAAAAGCCGTAACTCACAGCAGCGCAAGCCGGGTCCTGGACAGCGCATCTGTCCGGGTACCGGGCGCGGTTTTTTCCGACAAACGAAAAAACCTGTTGAAATTCATGGCTTGCCCCCTTGGCAGATCCCGCACCCTGGAGCTACTCTGCAACCAGACCAGCGAAGTAATCGACTGGCTCTGATCTTGTTTGCTACATGCTTATTTCTTCCCTTGTCACGGCCCGACTGTTGCCGAAGGGGAGCGCTGAATGTCTATCCATTGCGAGGAGGACGTTTCATGAGCACAGCCCATCAAGAAGACCTCAGCAGCTATGTGCTGCGCCGCATGAAAGAAGGCGGTTTTGATTTTTCACGTATCCATCCCATCGAGTTTTACGCGATCTTCCCGGACGAGGAGCGGGCGCGCAGAGCTGCACAAAAATTTTGTGGTGAGTCCCTGAATGCGCAGATCAATGTGCGAGATGACGGTGCATGGCATCTGGAGTTGAGTAAGGTGATGTATGCCACCTATGGGGGCATCGGCGATTTCGAGCAGGACTTTGAAGCAGTAGTCGTGCCGCTGGGAGGAATTATCGAAGGTTGGGGCGTGAAGCAGGAGGTGCGTGGCCTGCTCAATTGAAAGGTGTTTGATCGTTTCTCGGCTGGCCTCAGGGCCGGCCGTTCTGTTTTATAGCCAGCAACTTTAGCCCGCGAAGACGCGCAGGGGCGCACGTCTTCGGCATATTGGCATGTCTAACCGATAACCTTTGTCAGGTTCGGCAAGATCAGCAGCAAGGTGGTAGCAAAGAGGATAAGACCGGCTTGACGTACTTTCGTATGTTTGAACATGGCTATCTGCCTTTTTTTGTTTTTCCTGAACGACAATGCCTGCGCCAAGAGATTAATGCCTCGAAAAGAAAGCGGCCCTGGCAACAGGGTTAACCTTAGAGCCCCCATAAGACATGGCTTAGAACCCTTTAACATCATCCAAGTGCAGTAAGTTTCTAAAACGCTATTAAATCTTTTACCCCTGACCTGCCGACCCGTATCTAGACGCAACGGGCCCGTTTGGTGTCCATATTCTTAGCCCCCTACCGTTCGTCAGGGAGTGCAGTGCAGCCCTGTTTTGTCCTACAAAAGGCCCCCGTTTTCAGGGGTTGCAGGGCGATTACTACGTTCAGTACTTGCCATCAAATACCCTTTCAGGGCAGGCTCGGATCTGTTGTCATCATTACTTTCGCCTTTATCGTGCCAGGTACTTTTATGTCGCTACGCATCTGCATTCTGGAAACCGACATTCTGCGTCCAGAGTTTGTTGACCAATATCAGGGCTACGGGCAAATGTTTGTGCGCCTGTTCTCCACGCAGCCAATCGCGGCACAGTTCACTGTTTTCAATGTCATGCATGGCGAATATCCGTCTGATGACCAGACGTTCGATGCTTACCTGGTTACCGGCAGCAAGGCGGACTCATTTGGCACCGATCCGTGGATTCAAACCCTCAAAACCTACTTGTTGACCCGCTACGAGCGCGGTGACAAGTTGCTGGGCGTTTGCTTTGGCCATCAATTACTGGCGCTGCTGCTGGGTGGCAAGAGCGGGCGCGCCACTCAAGGCTGGGGCGTGGGCACCCACCAGTACAAACTGGCTGCCAAGGCACCGTGGATGAATCCGGTGGTCGAGGACTTGACGCTGTTGATCAGCCATCAGGACCAGGTTACGGCCTTGCCGGAGAACGCCACGGTCATTGCTTCCAGTGATTTCTGCCCGTTTGCCGCCTACCACATCAATGATCAGGTGCTGTGCTTCCAGGGCCACCCCGAGTTTATCCACGACTATTCGCGGGCCTTGCTTGACCTGCGCCAGGAACATCTGGGCGAGCAGGTCTACAGCAGCGGTATCGCCAGCCTGGGCCAGGATCATCATGGCCGCACCGTTGCCGAGTGGATGATGCGTTTTGTGTCGCACAAGCCGCAGATCGCCTGATATCCGGCTCGATATAGGTGGGAGCGGGCTTGCTCGCGATTGGAACGATGCGGTTTGGCTGAACAATCGCGCTGTCTGAATCGCGAGCAAGCCCGCTCCCACAGGGTGAGAGGGTTAGAGCCAGCCAGACCGTTTGAAGCTGGTCCACAGGCCGGTGACGCCCACCGCAATAAACCCCAGCACACCGAAATAGCCGTAGTGCCAGGTCAATTCCGGCATGTTCTGGAAGTTCATCCCGTAAATCCCCGCCACGGCAGTGGGGAACGCCAGGATGGCCGCCCAGGCGGCGAACTTGCGCTGTACATTGCTCTGGCGTGAAGACTCCAGTAGCACAACGATCTCAATGGTCTGGGTAGCGGCATCGCGCAGGTTGGTGAGATCTTCCATCTGCCGCGTGACGTGAATCTGCACATCACGAAAATAAGGACGCATGTTCTTGTCGATAAAGGGGAAGGTCAGGCGCTGCAGTTCTTCGCTGATCTCCACCATGGGCGCCACATAGCGGCGCAGACGCAGTACATCGCGGCGCAGGCCATGCAGGTGGACGATGTCCGCCTCATTCAGGGCATTGCCCATGATGCTTTGTTCGAGCTGCTCGATTTCGGCATGGATGGCTTCGCTGACAGGCTGATAACTCTCGGTAACGAAGTCGAGCAGGGCATACAGCACAAAGTCTTCACCATGCTCCAGCAGCAGCGGCCGTGCTTCGCAACGCTGGCGTACGGATTTGTAAGAGGCTGAATGGCCATTGCGGCTGGTGATGATATAGCCGTTGCCGGCAAAGATATGGGTTTCGACAAACTCCAGTTTGCCTTCATGGCGAACCGGAGAATAGATCACGATAAACAGCGCATCGCCAAAGGTCTCGAGCTTGGGACGGCTGTGTTGCTCAAGGGCGTCTTCGATGGCCAGTTCATGCAGGTTGAACTGGCGTTGCAAGTTGGCCAGCTCTTGCGCGTCGGGTTGCTCAAGACCAATCCAGACGAAGTGACCAGGCTTTTTCGCCCACTCAATGCCTTCGTCCAGCGTGATATTGGTGACTTTCTTGCCTGCGTTATAAACCGCAGCAGCAACAACTCTCCCCATAGTTCTAATCGCTTCTTCTTCAAAGGGTTATGGCACGAAGATGCAGCTTAGCGTGCTATTGGCCACTTTGAGACGACAAAGGTTCAGTGGTTCGGGTTGGATACTGTCGAGTTGCCCTTGGACAGGGGTGGCAAGTGAATGTTTTTCTGGCTCAGCAGTTCCCGGTCCATGGCTTCAATGCATTCACGCATCTGCTCGTGGCACTGTTCCATCAACTGCGGGATGTCATTCAGGGTCAGGCCGGCTGTCGGGATGGCAGGCAGTGAACGGATCTGGATATCGGCACTGTGCCAGCGGTTGAGCTGCAGGTGCTGGCTATAAGTGCTAACGCACACCGGTACGATCGGCACCCCGGCAGTGATTGCCATCTGGAATGCGCCCTTCTTGAAAGGCAGCAGGGTTTTGCCGAAATTGCGCGTGCCTTCCGGGAATACCCAGATGGACGTGTCTTTCTCTTGCAGGGTGCGGGTAGTCGTCAGCATCGACTTGCGGGCTTTCTGGGCATTGCCCCGATCGATCAGCACGTTGCCCGCCAACCAGAACAGCTGGCCGAACAGAGGCACCCACTTAAGGCTTTTTTTGCCGATGCACACAGTGCGGCGCGGTACCACGTTGCCGAATATAAACAGGTCGTAGTTGGACTGATGATTGGCAATCACCACACAGCTTTGCGGCTTGTCCATCAACGGTCCGACCTCGGCCTTGAGTCTGTAGCCCAGGATCCAGCGGGACGGCCAGGCATACAGGCGCGCGCACAGGCGGCTGTTGTCCGGATTGAAGGGACGGCACATGCCCAGTATTACACCCAGTACGCCTGCAAGCATAAAATGCAGACACATCAACAACATACGCATCGAAAGTAGCATTTACAGGCTCGCCAAAACAAAAGTCGGCGCAGTGTACGGATGTGCACTGTCTTCAGCAATTACCCCGATACAAGTAGGAGATAGCTGAAGTTTTAGCATTTGTTTCAACGAGCTTTGTAAGAGGCGGGCCAGAGCAGTTTGAGAATGATTGCAGGGGGACGTCAGGCAGGCACAATCCCGACCGCAGGTTGCGGTCGGGACCGGTATTTCAGGGGGGGGAGGGTCAGAGCGGGTGGTGCTGGTCTTCTTCAATTGCCTTGTCCAGCGTTTCCAGCAGCTCCTTGCGCACCTTGAGCTTGGTGTTCCTGTGGGCCCTCATATTGATCTTCTTCAACTGGCGGGCGGCTTCCAGGGCTGCGGCTTGCAGCTCATCAGGCTTGACCACCTTGTCGAGGAAGCCTGCGTCAACTGCGGTGAGCGGGGTGAACATCTCACCGTTGATAACCGAGCGGTGGAATGCCGATTTGCGCAGCCGGTCGCGGGCCAGCTCAATACCGGCATGGTGCATGGTCATGCCTATCTGCACTTCGTTCAGGCCGATGCTGAACGGGCCTTCCACGCCGATACGGTAATCCACCGACAACAGCAGAAATGCGCCCTTGGCCACCGCGTGGCCGGAACAGGCAATCACCACCGGGAACGGATGCGCCAACAGGCGACGAGCGAGGGTCGAGCCCTGCCTGACCAGCTCAATGGCTTGCTCGGGGCTGGCGGTCATCACCTTCAAGTCATAGCCGCCAGAGAGAATGCCTGGTTGCCCGGTAATGATGACTACAGCGCGATCCTGCTCGGCCTGGTCCAGTGCGGCATTAAACGCAGTGATCACATCCGGGGAGATGGCATTGACCTTGCCATTGCTCAAGGTCAGCGTGGCGATACCGTCTTCCAGGTGATAGGCAATCAAGTCACTCATGGCGCAAATCCTTGTTATGAAGTGGGGCAGACGTTACCCAGCCCCGTGGCCCAGGTAAAGGGCCATGACTGACCGGTGAGTCATGCAATTGGCCTGCACCTTCTATATAGAGGGCAGCGGAGCAGGGTTTTTGCCTGAACGGGCAAAGCTGCGGTGCCGGAATTTGGCAGAAACGCCCCCCCGTGGCATACCGCCAAAAGGACTATTTTCGTAAGCACATGAAAATTCTGAAAAAAACATTTGTCATATCGAAAGCTTTCGACTACATTAGCGCGCCTCGACAGACAGAACTTGTTTGAAGAGATACGGTGAAGTGTCCGAGTGGCTTAAGGAGCACGCCTGGAAAGTGTGTATACAAGAAATTGTATCGAGAGTTCGAATCTCTCCTTCACCGCCACATTAAGTAAACACAAACCCCTGATTTTCCTAGAGAAAGTCGGGGGTTTGTGGTTTCTGGCGTCTGGAAAATGGTGGTATTGGAATAATATGAGAATACGTAGGGCTTTTTCTGGCTGGGCCCCCCGTCCTTTGGGGTAGGTCCCTTCATCCCCGTGTGTACGGACCGGACATAAGGTTGACGGGTGTGCGGGGACATGGTGGACACTTTTCGGGGAGCCAACTTCGCCGGAAAACCATCATGCCCTGGGACACGAGAGATGCCATGAGCCTGAAAGAAGAGTTCGTTGCCTTAGCACGGCAACCCGGTAGCAATAAACGAGAACTGTGTCGACGGTTTGGCATCAGCCCGCAAACGGCCTACAAGTGGCTTAACCGTTACGAGGCGCACGGTCAGTCGGGACTGCAAGAGAAGTCCCGCAAACCGGCTTCCAGCCCCAAGTTGACCTCTGCTGTTTTGGAGGCGCAAGTCTTAGCCCTCAGGTGTAAACACGGTAGCATTCAGCATACTTTACTTAGTCCATTGGCTGGACTAGGCTAACCTCATCAACCAACCCTTGGGAGGTAGCCATATGCAGATCCACAACATCCATGCAGCGAAAACACACTTCTCGCAGCTTGTTGATGCGGCAGCGGGCGGGGAGACCATCATCATCGCCAAGGCAGGCGTGCCAGTGGCCAAGCTGGTTCCTATTACACCCCCCAAGCGCCGCGGGATGCTCGCGGGTGTGACATTCAACGCCGATGCTTCGGACGCTCTGGATGCTGAAATAGCAGATCTGTTTGAGGGAAAGGCATGAGGTTATTGCTCGACACGCATATCCTGATCTGGGCAGCTATTGGCGACGACAAACTGCCCAAGGCTGCCGCCCAGCTTATCGACGATGAGGCCAACACCCTTTATTTCAGCGCAGCCAGCATCTGGGAGCTGACCATCAAAGGCGCCGAGCGCACCGGCGTTATTCCTGCTGTACTACGCAAAGTGCTGATAGATGCAGGCTACCTCGAATTGCCGATCACTTCTGATCACGGGCTGACTGTAGGCAATCTGCCGAACCATCACCGAGATCCGTTTGACCGCATCATGGTTGCCCAAGCGCTTGCAGAAGGTATCAGCCTGGTGACTCACGATAGTGCCATGCACGGATACCCTCACACGATCATCGTTTGACCTGTGCGTTATCGTATGACCAAGCCGCCCATCGAGGCGGTTTTTTACGGCTCGTAACAAATAGAACTGTAAACACACCTTGTGAGGCTGCCAGTGAGAGCGCACAGCGCTTCTCGTCAAAGTGTTGATAGAAGGTGGTCAAGCTTTGGCGCCACTCATAAAGGCAACAGGGCTCTCAGGTGAAGGCCATCGGATAGCAATTTTGACGGGCAGGGTAGTGGCATGCTTCATACCCTGGCGCGCACTGTCGTCCCCCCACCTCGTCTGCGGGCTAAGCAGGTCTTTTTTTCCGCAGTTCTGCGCCTGGTTGACAGCGGACAGGGCCGCGGGCTGGGCGGAGAGTTTTGGAAGACGAGAGCCCTGCGGATTCCTGCAAAGGTAGGACTTTTTGATGCAAAGGAGTCAATTCACATCAACGTGGCACTTGTTCATTTCGGATTCAAAAGCATATTAGCTTTGGTTTCTTCGTCGATGATATTGCGAAGCGCCTCGAATAGAGGGGCGGCATCTGTGTATTTTTTGCCATAGGCAAGATTGAATTCGTAATCGAAGTCCGGTGGGTTCTTGCCCTGGTTGTGCTGAAGCATTGTTTCCAACTTATCTAGCGCCTTGACGGCTACCGCCTCTGGTGACAAAGCATTTTCGTAGTCGTCCCAAAGTGCCAATATCTCGGCTTTTAATGATTCATCCAGAGTATTGGTCAAGAGAATGAGGTCGCTCCTCTCTTGCTCGCTCTTGTTGGGAAACGAATCTTTATTGACGGCGGGAATGTCACCGCTGATGGCCTCTCCCAAGTCGTGAATGACACACATCTTGAGCATTTTTAACCTGTCGAGACCGGTCAGATAATCTCCAAAGACGACGGCCATCAGGCATAAGCGCCAGCTGTGCTCTGCCGTGCTTTCGGTTCGCCCGGAAGAGGTGTGCGCGCTTCTAAGTACATCCTTGAGCTTTTCCGCCTCACGTAGAAATTGGAGGCGCCCTTTGATTTTTTCGATGTCCATGAACACCTCTGACTCTGTGGGCCGGACAGAATGTCCGCTCACCTGGTTCAGCCAGACTAGATCTCAAGATCATTAGCGTCTACGCATAAAATATGCAGGGTGCAGTCAGAGCGACTCAACCAGGCGTGTTGTTGCTCCGTCCGAAAGGGGGATTCGTGTCCAGCGACATAAGCTTTGGCTGATCGGAACAATGGACGAATGATTGTCGCCCGTTAGAAATTCCAGCGCTGGTGGTGCGAAGGCTTCCCGCCAACCCAGTCTATCCAGGTCAGCCTCCATGCTAATAATAGTTGGCGTAGCGAAGCGCCATAAAGAACTACCCAGCAGCTCGCTGACAGGAGTCGCGAATTGGGCTGCTCGCGAAGATGAACAAGCAAGCAAACGGTGCGTCAAATCACAAATGAGATGAACGGGGCGCGAGCTTTCACGAACCATTCGGCCCAGCGCTTGATCAGCGGCTGTAGTGAGGCGAGCAGCCAGCAACTTCTCAAGCTTTTCGTGTGCGAGGGAATCCAAATCCAGTACGCCACTTTCCCAGCGAGAGATAGTCGATTGGGTAACGCTAAACAACTCTGCGGCATGGGATTGTTTGACTTGGTGCAAGAGACGCCATCGCCGGAGCATGACTCCAGGTAACGAAGGTTTTAGCAACATATCAGGCATATTGAGTTACAGAAAAAGTGGGAGTCTTGGCGAGTTTGATCTGTGCGAGCCCTGCATGCAAATTGCCTGGATAGTTGGACGCTGGATCGACGTGCCAGCAGACAATGTCTTTTGCGGAGCTGCTCTAAATGACGGCCATATCATCTGCCATTTCCTATGTGATCCCGGGGCATAACAACAGTTCATGGATAGGCATAGCCTCATTAGCTACAGAGGTAAATAGCCGCAAGAAAGGATATGGCCTAAGCTGCCTGTCAATGCTGCTAGAAGGCTATGAGAAACAACAAGCAACTACAGGTTTTATGCTTTTTCAAGACGTACAAACCAACATCTACAGATCAGCTGGTTTTGTTGCAGCAGAATCAATAGGCTATACAGGAGCTCACCCGAGCTTGCTGCTCAGAATAAATGAACGGAATAATCAGGAAGCTGAGTATTTCTTAAAAAAACCGCCGAGCTATTTTTAATTGTTCATGAGCAAGGTGCTTACTGTTCTTGCCTTTTTTCGAGGGCTAAACGCAAAGAATACACATGCCCTATCAGGCAGCAGATCCACAAGTTGACACACAACCCCATGGGGCTGCCATGGGGCCGCTTGTTAGTCAGCAGATTCTCTACAGTCGTTATAAGCCGGGGGCCGTGATTTGAAAAAAAACGGGTATGGACGGTTTCGAACCCCTCCTTAACCGCCACATTAAGTAAACACAGCCCCCTGATTTCCTACAGGATGTGCGGTTGATAAAGGCTTAGCCAGTTCTGAAGGTCACTGGCCAGGGTGATATTTATAGGGCGAGATCAAACAAATAGAAGCGGGTTGATAGCTTAAGCTTCCGGTTGCGTAAAGCTGTAACGGTTTGAGCGCTTATAGGTGCCGAAGTCATTAAACCTGACACCGGCGTCCGCTAAAACTTTATGGGCGAAGGGCGCGGTCATTTGGCGCAGGTAGAACGGGTCCTTGACCACAAAGTGATGAATGCAATGGGTGCTCCCGAAGTTGAAGCAAAACAACTGGAATGGCCACAGCCACCACCGGTTCATGACCTGGGTTTGCTGCAAGGGATTGCGTGGCATGACGTCGCCGAAATAGTGAATGTTAGAGCTGATAAAAAACAGGCAGAACTGACGGATGATATTGGGCGCGACGATAATCACCACTGCAGCATTGACCACCTGTATCAGCAGTGATGCGGCAGCAGAGAGCTCAACGGTGAGGCCCATCAGCGAGTTCACCCATGTGTAGAGGTGGTAACCCAGGAATATATACCAGCAGCCCCAGTACAGAAGCCCCATGGGCGCATTCAACCGAAGCACCTTGACGGTCAACCTGATTTTTTCTTGCCAGGTCGGTGCGATCAGGGCATTGACAATGCCAAAGACAAAACCGTCGATGAGTTTTAAAAAGCGCTTGGCCCCCCACTTGCTGCCGCTGGTGGTAATCCAGGCTTCAACATCGGTGTGGGTGCCGGATTCTTTGTGATGATGAAAGTGCAGTTCACGCCGTAACCAGGGGCTGGGCATACCGGGGCGGGCTATCCAGCACAGCAGCATCATCAGGTTGTGCGCCACGGGGTGTTTTCTGAAATACAGGCGATGAATCAAGTCGTGTTCAAGTTCATGAATAAATGACGTCAACAACGCATTGATTACAATACAAAGCCAGCCGGGAATAAGCCCTTTTATATACAGTGTGCCCGTTATTATCATGCCAGTTACAGAAACAGCCATCACGCTGGCGCCTATGGCATTCTGGAAACCCAGTACGCGATAGCGTTTACGTAGCTCATTACTGTGCTGTGTGATTTTTTGAGTAACGTCGTTAATTAAATCCTGCTCGGTTTTTGGCAAAGTCGTACTGGGTGCTCGAGAGTCAGTGTTCATCACTTCATCCTTTGAAGACGATGGGTTGGGATCGCTTCACTAGAAAAGCACATTTATTTTATTGGGCAAGTTTTAATGTTTTTATGGCGGTTTGGTCGGACGAGCGGATATATATCGTTATATTGTCGGACAATAACTTTGTGGCGCGGGGTTAACTTTTGCGTCGGGTTAAATATCGGCCTGAAAACTAACGTTTGATATTATGTAACTGGCCTGAACCGAATTGTTGCGAATGCTCGGTCGTGTGGCGCCGGGATTGAAGGATTACTACCCGGTAGTGCCATTGAACGCTCCCATTCGAGCTCAAATGGATTTAGACGATGATAAGGCTGCTCCCCCTTTGGCGTGCTGTTGCTGAATGCGGGCTGCGCGCAGGCCCGGCAGTACACGCCACCTGCCGGTGCCCCCGGGCGCAGCGCTACCCGGTCACGGCCCAAGACTTGATTCAGGAAGGCGGACTGTTCAGGTCCAGTTCTCTGGAAATTGCTTGTTCCGCTTTCACGAATGCTGGGGTTTTGCCGGCATCGGCATAAATCTCTTCACCTTCTTCAATCCTGATGACCTCAGAGCCCTTCACATAGGGCATGGCCTGCTCTGCTTGCTCAAGCGCGCAATGAATCAGGCTTTGGGTAATGGTGGCTTCATCCAGCCCGTAGGCTTGGGCGAAAGCCTTGATTTTGACCAAATCACGCTTGTGTAGTGAAAGGTTGTATTCAACCCGCTCACTGGACTCCTGAGATCTGGACTCCCAGTTGTCGAGCATGGCCCTGAAGGCGTCCATATGGCTTCTCCTGTTTGGCGCAAAGTGTTGCTGGACAGTATGGCTCAGGGTTCGCTGAAGTGCCTTCAGTTGCCATCCGTCAGAAAAAACAGCTTTGATTTAAACCTTTGCCATCACGTGCCTTCAGATTCTGTGCAGGGAATAAACCTGCCTTTTTCTGGAGGACGTTATGAAACACCTGATTGGCCCCAAACGCTTTGTGGCAGGTTGTGCCCTGGTCTGCTCCCTGATCGTGGCGGCCACAGCAGTCGCAGCCAGTCCGGCAGACTTTGTTGATGAGGCTCATGCAGCAGGGATTGCGGAGATCGAGACCAGCCGTATGGCGATCAGTAAAACCTCTTCGACGGACATAGAAAGCTATGCCGTGGAAGCCATCAAGGACCATACCAATGCCAATCGGGATTTGAAGGATCTTGCCAGCCGACTGGGCCTGCAGGTGTCCAGCGATGAGCAGATACTCGACAAGGCGAAAAAGCTGATGCTGCAAGTGCAGGAGGGCGATTCGTTCGACGCGGCCTATGCGGCCAACCAGGTCAAGGCCCATGAACAGGCCATCGAGTTGTACAAGGAGCAGGCGCAAAATCCCGAGTCACCGGAGTTGCAGGCGTTTGCCGAAAAGTATCTGCCCAAGCTGGAAATGCATCTGCTGATGGCGCAAAAACTGGTGGATGCCCACCAAAAGTCCTGATCCTTTAAGTGCAAAAACGCCCGGTGAGTGATCGACCGGGCGTTTTATGCAACGTGGCGTGGCTCAGACCGCGATTTCGTTGAACCCGCAGTACTCTTCCCAGCTCATGTCCAAGGCTTCGGCGACTTCCTGATGCACTTCAAGGCGCATGCTCTTGAGTTCTTCGGGGGAGCGGGCGATCAGTTCCAGGGCCAGTTCCCAGGCTTCCAGGCCGCGGCTTTCGGCTTCGTCCTCAAAAGCCCACAAAATCTGTTGCTGGCGATCCTCGGCGCTCAGCTCTTTCATTTCGTCGATCAGTTCAGGGTGCGCCTTGATAAAAGTATCCAGGGCCAGTTCGTTACGGGATTCTTTAGGGATCATATGGCGTCTCGGATGGTCAGGGCATTTTTCGCATGCTAGCGAGTTCGCATTACGATGAAAAGTGCCATATAGCTGCTTAGCCCACCGGTTGCAGCTTGCTTTCGCGCTGCAGGCTGTAGCCCCATACCGCCAATGCCAGTGTCGCGACCACGGCGCCGACCACGACAATACCGTCCCAGCCATAGGCCGGGTAGGTCTGCGCACCTACCAGTGAACCCAGTGCGCCGCCAATGAAATAACAGGTGATGTAGCCAGCATTCAGGCGGTTGCGGGCTGCCGGGCGGACTTTGAACACCGCGTTCTGGTTGCTCACATGGACCAGTTGCACGGCAAAATCCAGGGCCAGCACACCGATCAGCAAAGCCACCAATGAATGCCCGGCAAATGCCATGGGCAGCCAGCAGGCCAGTAGCACCAGCAGGCCAGCGGTGGTGGCCTGTTGCCCCTTGCCGCGATCAGCCATGCGTCCGGCCCAGTTGGCCGCTACCGCACCGACGGCGCCGGCCAGGCCGAACAGACCGATCACCGCGTCCGAGTAGCTGTAGGGTGGTACCGCCAGCAAAAAGGCCAGGGGGGTCCAGAACAGGGCGAACAGCGAGAAGGTCAGCAGGCCCAGCAGGGCGCGCAGGCGCAGTACGGGTTCTTCGATAAACAGAGTGAACACCGACTTCAGCAGTTTTGGGTAGCTCAGCCCGGCGCTTTGATGGTGGTTGGGCAGGGCGCAATACAGCGAGATGGCACTGATCAGCATCAAGGCGGCAGCTACCAGGTAAATGGTGCGCCAGTCACCTGCCGATGACAGCGCGCCCGCTACGGTGCGGGCCAGCAAAATGCCCAGCAACAGGCCACTCATCAGTGTCCCAACGACCCGACCACGGCTTTGCGGGTCGGTCAGGCTGGCCGCCATGGGCACCAGCACCTGGGCCGATACCGAAAACAGTCCGGTCAGTGCCGTGCCGATCAACAGCCACGTCAACGAAGGGGCAAATGCGCTTAGCAGAAGGCCCAGGGCGCTGAGCACGGTCATGGTGACGATCAGTCGGCGTTGTTCGAACAGATCACCCAGCGGCACCAGCAGTAACAGGCCAGCGCCATAGCTGAGCTGGGCAGTGATAACCACGGTACCGGCGCTGCCCATGCTCAAGCCCAGTTGCTGGGCGATGGTATGCAGCAGGGGTTGGGCGTAATAGTTGCTGGCAACAGCCAGGCCGGTGGCGGTGGCCATCAGCAGAATCAGGGCGGTGCTAAGAGGTTTTGTTGCAGCAGTAGACGTGGACATTGACTGTCTCGTTGGCATGGGGAATGCGACGAAGTATCAGAATGTCAGCGGAGAATGTCACTGAATATGTCGGCGGTTTTAAATTTTAAACCGCACAGCCCCTGGCAATAAACACCAGGGGCTGTGCAGGCAACAGTGGCAGCCGATGTTAGTTGCGACGCCCCAGCAGCAGGCCAACGACCAGACCGAAACCGGCCGAGATGGCCACGGTCTGCCATGGATGGCCACCGATGTAGCTTTCCGTGGCGTCGACCACAGGCTTGGTGCGCTCGCGCACGTTGGTCACTGAATCCAGTGCCTGCTTGAGCTTGAGGCTCACCTGGGCACGCAGGGTTTCGCCTTCTTCACCGACCAGGGACACGCTGTCCTTGAGCAGTTTTTCAGATTCGGCAATCAGGTCTTGCAGTTCGCTGAACGCTTGATCCTTGATTTGATCTTCAGCTTGTACGGCATTTTTTCGAGCCATTGCGGTACTCCTTGCAGGTTAAAGGGGTGATATGTAATGGAGTCAACCCAATGCTAAAAAGTTGCATCTGATTTGCGCCTGAGCTGACAGCGTAGTCAAAAACCAGACTGAGACACTTCTTTGTAGGGTGTAAGATGTCACCTAATTAACACCGCAGGAAATTCACATGAGCTTCAACCTCGCCAACAAGCCTCTCGCAGAGCGTGCAGCGCTTGAAGATGAAAAATCCCGTTTGTATGACCTTTGGCAGAGCAACCTGGGCAAGGCCAAAGGGGATGCGGCGCGTTTGTTTGGTGAACGTGCCAAGCGCAAGGGCAAGTGGGCTGAATGGGTGCGCTCGGAACTGGACGCCATGTCACCGCCGGAATACGCCAACATGGTGCGCAGTGAGTTGAACCGCATGGTGGCTGCTGCCAAGTAAGGCATGCATCAAACTTTGGTAGGAGCGGGCTTGCTCGCGATTCAGCTGCCGCGGTTTATCTGCGTGACCGGGGCGATACTATCGCGAGCAAGCCCGCTCCCACAGTTGTCTAGAGCGTTTCGCAAACGCTAAACACCTGTACCGCACCGCCTACATTGATCTGCACTTCATCATCAAGCTGTTTGCCCTGCAAGGCGGCCCCCAGGGGTGAGCGCGGGGTGATGACGGTGACCGTCTGCCCGCTGTGGTCGAGCTTGAGCCCGGCGGCATCGGGGGCGAGGAACAGCCACTGTTCGCTGCCATTTTCGGCTTCCAGCTTGACCAGAGCTCCGATCTGAATGCCCTGCGCCGGGTTGTACGGCGCAAGGGTCATGGCCCGGCAGTTTTTCAACGCCTGGCGAATTTCCTCAACCCGGCGTGCCTGTCCTGTGGCCAGATATGACGCTTCCAGGCCGAGGGTGTCGTATTTGTTCTCGGCGATGTTTTCCGCATGGGTGGCCGCTTCATAGGCGGTTTGCGCCGCGCGCTGGAGGACATCGAGGTCGATTTCGAGTTTCTCCAGCATCAGCAGGTGCACAGCAGTCTTGTTCATGGTCGCAGCTTGATAGTGACGAACGCCGATTGTCGCACGAGTGCCGCGCAGATTAATCCGCCTCAAGACTTCTGTACGCAGCCAATTATGCGGACAATCCCCCCTTTTGAATGTTGGAGCCCGGTATGAAAGCCTCCTGGGATATTTTTTGCAGCGTGGTCGATAATTACGGCGACATCGGGGTGACCTGGCGTCTGGCCCGGCAGTTGGTGGCCGAGCATCAGCAGGGCGTACGGTTGTGGGTCGATGACTTGCGAGCGTTTGTGCCGTTGTGCCCCGAGGCGGATGTCGGCGCTGCGCAGCAATGGCAGCAGGGGGTTGAGGTTTGCCAGTGGCCGGCGCAGTGGCCGGCGACGGAGGTTGCCGACGTGGTGGTCGAGGCCTTTGCCTGCAAACTGCCTGAAGGCTATCTGCAGGCGATGAAGGCTCGCGAAAAACCGGCGTTGTGGATCAATCTCGAATACTTGAGTGCCGAAGACTGGGTCAGCGGCTGCCACGGCCTGCCATCGATGCGGCCTGACGGTTTGAAACGGATGTTTTTCTTTCCGGGGTTTGATGCCGGTACTGGCGGGCTGTTGCGTGAGGCAGACTTGTTGCAGCGCCGCCACGCCTTTGAGCAGGACCCGCAGGCCAAGCAGGTATTTTTGCAGGGGCTGGGGGTTTGCCCGGCGCACAATGCGCGGCTGATTTCATTATTTGCCTATGAAAATACCGGCCTGGCCAGCTGGCTGGATGCAATGGCGGCGGGGGCCGGGCCGACCCACCTGCTGGTGCCACAAGGACGGATCATGGGTGATCTGCTGCAGTGGCTGGGTATTGAGCAGTTACCCCTGGGTGCGGTCGAACAGCGCGGGGCGTTGACCGTTCAGGCGTTGCCGTTCGTCAGGCAAGAGGATTACGACCACCTGTTATGGAGCTGTGATTTCAACGCAGTGCGCGGTGAAGACTCGTTTGTGCGGGCGCAATGGGCAGGGCGCCCCCTGCTGTGGCATATCTATGAGCAGGAAGAAGACGCGCACTGGGTCAAGCTCAACGCATTCCTCGACCTCTACGTCAAAGGCCTTTCGCCACAGGCCGCCCGGGCGGTTACCGGGCTTTGGCATGCCTGGAATGCTGGCGCCGAGATGGGCGAAAGCTGGAATGGGGTGCTCCAATGCTGGCCTGAAATCGCTGCACACGCTGAACAGTGGTGTCTGGAACAGTCATTACAGGCTGATCTTGCGCAAGCGCTAGTACTGTTTTATAGAAATTGGATATGATACGCGACCTAGATTTTTGTAAATCTCAATCCAAATTCGGATATTCGTAATGAAAACTGGTAAAGAGCTTAAACCCGGTACAGTCATCAAGCTCGAAAACGACCCTTGGTTGGTTCAGAAAGCTGAATTCACCAAGTCCGGTCGTAACAGCGCGATCATGAAGACCAAGCTGAAAAACCTGCTGACTGGCTACAAGACCGAAATCGTATACAGCGCTGACGACAAGCTGGAAGACGTGATCCTGGATCGCAAAGAAGCGACCCTGTCCTTCATCAGCGGCGACACCTACACGTTCATGGACACCACTGACTACACCATGTACGAGCTGAACGCTGAAGACATCGAAGCCGTTCTGCCATTCGTTGAAGAAGGCATGACCGACGTTTGCGAAGCGATCTTCTTCGAAGACCGTCTGGTATCCGTAGAGCTGCCGACCACTATCGTGCGTCAGGTTGACTACACCGAAGGTTCCGCTCGCGGCGACACTTCGGGCAAGGTGATGAAGCCTGCCAAACTGAAAAACGGTACCGAGCTGAGCGTTGCTGATTTCGTTGAAATCGGTGACTGGATCGAAATCGATACCCGTGACGGTGGTTCCTACAAGGGCCGCGCCAAGGTTTAAACCTTGCGTTAACCGCACGATGAAAAAGCCCGGCCTTGATGCCGGGCTTTTTTTTGCTCGATGAAAAAGCCCCGGTTCTGCGCTTTGCCCGGCGCCGGGGACTGGTTAGCATGGGTGCTCACAACGAGGGGTGGTAATGCTGATCGATTTTGTAATGTATGCAGCCTTGGGTATCGCCATGGGGGCGCTGGGCGGGTTGTTCGGAATTGGAGGCGGTCTGATCGCGATCCCGGTATTGGGGTTGTGGTTCGGTCTGGACCAGCAATTGGCGCAAGGCACGGCCCTGGCCATGTCGGTGCCCAATGTGTTCTTGGCGTTGTACCGCTATCAGCAACGCAACAGGATCAATTTGCGTCAGGCATTGCCGCTGGTGCTGATGAGTTTTTGCTTCGCCTGGTTGGGCGCGATGCTCGCCGTTGGCGTGGATGCGCGGATCATTCGCTGGGGCTTTATCGTCTTTTTGCTGGCGATCACCCTCTATAACCTGATCAAAATGTACACCTCGCCAGCCCCGCCTGTGGCCGGTTCACGCTATGGCTGGCCGTGGTTCGGGGTGCTGGGTGCCGTGGCAGGCACGACCGGCGGGCTGTTTGGTGTCGGTGGCGCCGTGGTGGCGGCGCCCGTGCTGACCAGTGTGTTCGGCACCACTCAAGTTGTGGCCCAGGGCCTGTCACTGGCCCTTGCTGCGCCAAGTACGGCGGTGACTTTGCTGACGTATGCAGTGCATGACGAGGTCAACTGGGCCATGGGCGTGCCGATGGCCATTGGTGGGCTGTTAAGCATCAGTTGGGGTGTCAGGCTGGCTCACGCTTTGCCGGAGCGCCTGTTGCGCGGCCTGTATTGTGCTTTCTTGCTGCTGTGCGCGGGGTTGCTGGCGCTCAAAGCTTGAAGCCTTCGACGATGTATTCGGCAAAGCACTCAATGATCGGTGACGACGCGCTGTTGGCTTTGCGTAACAGCACAATACTGGCTGAGGGAAGCTCCGGCAGGTTCTCGGCCGCGCCGATGATGCGCAGGTCGGGCGTCAGCAGGCTTTGTAGCTGAGCGGTGACGGCGAGCCCGGTGCTGACCACGGCGTTGATCGCCGCGAGGCTGGCACTGGTGTAGGCAACCCGGTATTCACGTTGTTGAATATCCAGGGCATTACAGGCCCAGGTCCGGCAAAAACAGTCGGTATTGAACATTGCCAGGGGCAGGGGTGTTTGTTCATGGGGCGAAAAGCCTTGGGCCACCATCCAGACAAAGCGTTCCTGGCGCAGGATCTGGCCCATTTCGGTACCGGGTTTGCGGGTCACGATCGTCAGGTCCAGATCATTACGCTGCAACAGCTGGGATGACGGCTCGCAATGTACCTCGACGTTGATCAGCGGGTAGTCCTGGGCAAAGCGCGACAATACGCCGGGCAAAAAACGCATCACGTAATCATCCGGCGAACCTATCTTCACCGTGCCCACCATCTGTGGTTGGCGCAGGGTGTTGAACACTTCGCTGTGCAGCTTGAGGATGCGCCGGGCATAGCCGAGCAGCACCACGCCTTCCTGGGTCAGGCTGACACTGCGCCCTTCGCGCTGGAACAGCGCACATTGCAGCACGTCTTCTTCCAGGCGCTTCATCTGCATGCTGACCGCCGACTGGGTGCGATTGACCGCTTCGGCGGCGCGGGTGAAGCCGCCGTGATCGGCGATGGCGGCAAAGGTGCGCAGCAGGTCGGTGTCGATGCTGGGAAATTCAGCCATTGATCAATCTCGCAGATGTATCGCATAAGAAACATTCGTTGGATTGATCTTATGCCCGCGCAGACACTTGAGCCATACCACAGGAGGGCTCAAGTGATGAAAGGTCAAATAGACGTAGTGTGGATTGCCCGGATTTCGCGCTGGTATCAATTGTCGCGGGAGCGGGCGTGCTTGCGGCAGATCAGTGATGCGGCGCTCAAGGACCTTGGGTTGAGCAGGGCGGATATCGAGGCCGAAAGCCATCGGGCTTTTTGGGATGATCCGTTTAACAGGTGAGGGCGCGGTGTTTGCTGCCCCTCACCCCAGCCCTCTCCCTAAGGGAGAGGGCGCTGATTGTCGGTGTTCTTGAAACCGCGTGCGGTCAGTCCCCTCTCCCTCCGGGAGAGGGTTAGGGTGCTCTTCAGCGTTTGACCTGCTTCAGCGTCTCGGCAATCAAAAACGCCAGTTCCAGTGACTGATCGGCATTCATCCGCGGGTCGCAGTGGGTGTGGTAGCGATCCGACAGGCTGTCTTCGGTAATCGGATTGGCACCGCCGATGCATTCGGTCACGTTCTGGCCGGTCATTTCGATATGAATGCCACCTGCGTAACTGCCTTCGGCATCGTGAACCTGGAAGAACTGTTTCACTTCACCCAGTATTTGCGCGAAATCACGGGTCTTGTAGCCGCTGCTGGCCTTGATGGTGTTGGCGTGCATCGGGTCGCAACTCCACAGCACCTGCTTGCCTTCGCCTTCTACCGCGCGGATCAGCTGCGGCAGGTGATCGCCCACTTTGTCGGCACCCATGCGCACGATCAGGTTGAGGCGGCCCGGATCGTTATCCGGGTTGAGGATATCGATCAGGCGGATCAGGTCTTCGTTGTTCATGCTCGGGCCGACCTTGACCCCGATCGGGTTGTTGACCCCGCGCAGGAACTCGACATGGGCGCCGTCCAGCTGGCGTGTGCGGTCGCCGATCCAGAGCATGTGTGCCGAGCAATCGTAGTAATCGTTGGTCAGGCTGTCGCGGCGTACGAAGGCTTCTTCGTAATTCAGCAGCAACGCTTCGTGGGCAGTAAAGAAGCTGGTTTCGCGCAGTTGCGGCGAGCTGTCCATGCCGCAGGCACGCATAAAGGCGAGGGTTTCATCGATACGGTCGGCCAGCTGGCTGTATTTCTCTGCCAGGGCCGAGTTGGCGATGAAGTCCAGGTTCCACTTGTGCACCTGGTGCAGGTCGGCAAAGCCGCCCTGGGCAAAGGCGCGCAGCAGGTTCAGGGTGGCGGTGGACTGGTGATAGGACTGCAGCAGGCGTTCTGGGTCTGGCACGCGGCTTTTTTCATCAAAGCCAATGCCGTTGACGATATCGCCTCGATAGGCAGGCAAGGTCACGCCGTTGATGGTTTCGTCATTGGCCGAGCGCGGCTTGGCGAATTGCCCGGCCATGCGCCCGACCTTGACCACCGGGCACCCTGCCGCGAAGGTCATGACAATGGCCATTTGCAGCAGGACCTTGAACGTGTCACGAATCTTGGCTGCCGAAAACTCCGCAAAACTCTCGGCACAATCACCGCCCTGAAGCAGAAACGCCCTGCCTTGAGTGACCTCGGCAAACTGTCGGCGCAGTTCCCGGGCTTCGCCGGCAAATACCAGTGGCGGGTAACTGGCCAGGCTTTGCTCGACGCGCAGCAGGTGCGCCGCGTCAGGGTAGTGGGGTTGTTGCTGGATCGGCAGGGCGCGCCAGCTGTCAGGGGTCCAGATTGGGCTCATCGCAGACTCTAGTATTTGTTGGAGATGGCCCATGTTAGCAGCAATTAGTGCGTGACCTGTTGCGCCGCAATGGCCGACAATCGCGCCTTTGCGCTCGATATCGAGTGGCTGTTTTTTCAGCGCCGCGGGTAGTACCGGGGCGCGGCAAGGAGAGGAAATGTCTGAGGAGCGCGTAGAGCGTCTGCTCGCCGAAGTTCATGATGACTTCGGCATGATTCGAGTGCTGGAAGTGGCTGACTACCGTTTCCTCGAATTCGGCGATGCGATCGAGCAAAGCTGCGTGTTCACTGCTGACCCCAGCTGGCTGGAATACGACTACACCCGCGCCATGCTGATTGGTGCGTTGTGCCATGACGCTCCGGAAAGCGCACTGTTTCTGGGGTTGGGTGCCGGAACCCTGACCCAGGCCTGTCTCAAGTTTTTGCCCCTGGAAGATGTCGAAGCCATCGAGCTGCGCCCGGATGTGCCGCGTCTGGCCATCGAATACCTGGGCCTGGATGATGATCCGCGTTTGTATATTCGTATCGGTGATGCCCTGGAGCTGCTGGACAGCGCCGAGCCCGCGGACCTGATTTTTGTCGATCTGTACAACGATCTTGGACCGGCAGCGGGTCACCTGGCCTGGACATTCCTTGAAAACTGCCAAAAGAAGCTGGCCCCCAATGGCTGGCTGATCATCAACCAGTGGGCCACCGACGATGGCAAGCCGCTGGGGGCTGCGTTGCTGCGCGGCCTGTATCACCGCCATTATTGGGAGCTGCCGGTCAAGGAGGGTAATGTCATCCTGATGGTACCTGCTGATCTGGAACAGGCACTCGATATCGACGCGCTGACAGTCCGGGCACAAGTCCTGGCTCCGCGTCTGGGTTATTCGCTGGAGTCCCTGATCAAGGCAATTCGCCCGGCGACTTGATGCCAAGCGGTGAAACGTTTTAGCGTTTCACCCAGAGTGGCCCGGCACGAAAAGCTTTTTCAAGGACGAAAAAAAACGTTAAAGCCCGGTCCACAGAGGGATACAGACGATTTTGTGGCAAAAAACCCCTTCTTTTTTTTGATAAATCCGGTATAGTGCGCGCCGGCCTTTAGCCGGGCCACGTTTAGGTGTCGCATTTCCCGAAGCACGCTTCGGCTGCTCGTCCGTTTCGCGGACAACCCTGAACGCTCCATTCATTTAAACGTTTTCGCAAATCCCCGCCGACAAAGCAGCCAGGGCGACTCTTGAGTCTTACACGGCATGCGCAGCTTTGGAGCATGGGTCTTTGCGGATGCACTTAGAGGCAGACCCATGACCCAGGAAACCGGCGGCTTCGCCGCTTTTAATCTTAATCCGAACATTCTTTCTGCTGTCATCGCGACTGGCTACGAAGAACCTTCGGCTATTCAGCAGCAATCGATCCCGATCATCATGGCCGGTCACGACATGATTGGTCAGGCGCAAACCGGTACGGGTAAAACCGCCGCGTTCGCCCTGCCGATCCTGCACCGCATCGATCCTGCTAAGCGCGAGCCGCAAGCCCTGATCCTGGCGCCAACCCGTGAGTTGGCGCTGCAAGTAGCAACCGCTTTCGAAACCTACGCCAAGCAAATGCCGGGCGTTACCGTTGTGGCCGTTTACGGCGGCGCCCCTATGGGTCCACAACTGAAAGCAATCCGTAATGGCGCACAGATCGTTGTCGCCACTCCGGGCCGTCTGTGCGACCACCTGCGTCGTGACGAAAAAGTGCTGTCGACCGTGAACCACCTGGTTCTGGACGAAGCTGACGAAATGTTGAAACTGGGTTTCATGGACGATCTTGAAGTTATCTTCAAGGCACTTCCGCCAACCCGTCAGACCGTATTGTTCTCGGCAACCTTGCCGCAGTCGATCCGTGCCATTGCCGAACGCCATCTGCGCGATCCGCAACACGTGAAGATCCAGACCAAGACTCAGACCGTTACCGCGATCGAACAGGCTCACCTGTTGGTTCACGCTGACCAGAAGACCTCGGCTGTATTGAGCCTGCTGGAAGTTGAAGATTTCGACGCCCTGATCATGTTCGTTCGCACCAAGCAAGCGACCCTGGATCTGGCCAGCGCCCTTGAAGCCAAAGGCTACAAAGCTGCTGCGCTGAACGGTGACATTGCCCAGAACCAGCGTGAGCGCGTTATCGACTCGCTCAAGGATGGCCGTCTGGACATCGTTGTGGCAACCGACGTAGCGGCACGTGGTCTTGATGTTCCACGTATCACTCACGTGTTCAACGTTGACATGCCTTACGATCCAGAGTCCTACGTTCACCGTATCGGCCGTACTGGCCGTGCCGGTCGCGAAGGTCGCGCACTGCTGCTGGTGACTCCGCGTGAGCGCCGCATGCTGCAAGTGATCGAGCGTGTAACCGGTCAGAAAGTTGCGGAAGTCCGTCTGCCGGATGCCCAGGCTGTTCTTGATGCCCGCATCAAGAAGTTGACCAACAGCCTGACGCCGCTGGTCGCTGACGCTGAATCGACTCACGGTGATCTGCTGGATCGCCTGATTGCCGATATCGGCTGCAGCCCGCGTGCCCTGGCCGCTGCTCTGCTGCGCAAGGCAACCAACGGTCAGGCCCTGACCCTGGCAGCCATCGAGCGTGAACGTCCACTGGTGCCTAACAGTGCACCGCGTGAGCGTTCCGAGCGTTCGGGTGACCGTCCTGATCGTGGTGATCGCGAGCGTCGTGCTCCGGTTCCATTGGCTGAAGGCCGTGCACGTTGCCGTACCGCGCTGGGTGCGCGTGACGGTATCGCTGCCAAGAACCTGCTGGGCGCTATCCTCAACGAGGGTGGCCTGGCTCGTGAAGCTATCGGTCGCATCCAGGTGCGTGACAGCTTCAGCCTGGTAGAACTGCCGGAAGCCGGTCTGGAAGGTTTGCTGGCCAAACTGAAAGACACCCGCGTTGCTGGCAAGCAGTTGAAACTGCGTCGCTACCGCGAAGATTAATCACTCTTGCAGTGATTGATCGCTAAAAAAATCCCCGCCTGGTGCGGGGATTTTTTTTGTCCGGGATTTGTATTTGCTGGCCTTTGTGGGAGCGGGGCGCTAGCCAAACCGGTAGATATCCATCCCCAACGCACCCAGTGTCCAGCCCTGGTGGGCAATGCTGAACTGGCCGCCCGCGGCACGGGCAAAATACAACGGCAGCAGGTGCTCGTCGCTGGGGTGGTTTTTAGCGGCGAAAGGCGCCTGTGTGCGGTAGGCATGCAGCGCCGTTTCGTCATCAGCCGCCAGTTTGTCGATCATCCAGTCACGAAACGCCTTGGCCCAGGGTTCAATGCTCTCAGGGCCTGCGTGCCAGTCCAGTTCGCGCAGGTTGTGGGTGATGCTGCCCGAGCCGATGACCAGAATCCCCTCGCTGCGCAAGACCGCCAGTGCATGGCCTACCCTGGTCTGGCCCGCCGGGCCCAACTGGCTGGGCAACGAGACCTGCACCACCGGGATATCCGCATCCGGGTACATCAAGGACAGTGGCACCCAGGCGCCATGGTCAAAAGGGCGTCTGGCGTCCAGTCGCGCCGGCAAGCCGTTGTCTGCCAGTAATTCCACAATGTTCGCGGCCAACTTCGGGTCGCCGGGCGCAGGGTATTGCACGGCAAACAGTGCTGGCGGGAAGCCGCCAAAGTCATGCCAGGTTTCCGGTGACGGGTGGCTGGCGACCCGCAGGTCGGGGCTTTCCCAGTGCGCAGACACCAGCACTATGGCCTTGGGGCGCGGCAGTTCGGCCGCCAGGCGTTTGAGCGCCGGGCCACTGGCGCCCGGTTCCAGTGCTAGCATGGGGGAGCCGTGGGAGATAAACAGGCTGGGGAGCATGAAAGATGTCCTCGAAGTTGAGATGCGTCATCTTCATCCTGATCATTGATCTAAATCCAATATAAGTTTTAGTGCTTATCTATCGAATTTAAAGGTGAATCATGCAGCCCGAATTTTGGCACGACCGCTGGGATCGCAATCAGATTGGCTTTCACCTGTCGCAGGTCAACCCTTACCTTCAGCGCCTTTGGCCGGCACTGGGGGTGGAGGAGGGCGGTCGTGTGCTGGTGCCGCTATGCGGCAAAAGCCTGGATATGAGCTGGCTGGCGGCCAACGGTCATGAAGTGCTGGGCGTGGAGCTGACGCAGACGGCCGTGGAGCAGTTTTTCAGTGAACAACAGGTCGAGCCACAGGTTCGTCAGCAGGGCGCCTTCAAGGTGTACGAGGCGGGTCCTGTGAAGATCCTCTGCGGTGATGTGTTTGCCCTGACTGAGGCTGACGTGGCCTCCTGTGTGGGGTTGTATGACCGCGCTGCAACCATCGCATTCCCTCCCGAGATGCGTGCGGCCTATGCTCGGCACCTGAGCCGGATTCTGCCGCCAAGCTGTCGGGGGCTGTTGATTACCCTGGATTACGATCAGTCGCAAATGAACGGCCCGCCGTTCTCGGTGCCGGACGCCGAGGTACAAAGCCTGCTGTCGCATGCCTGGGCGCTGGAAGTGCTCGAGCAGCCGGATGTACTCGATCAGGAGTGGAAGTTCCTCAAGAGTGGCGTGACGCGACTGGTGGAGCGGGTGTATCGCCTGAGCAAAATCGCCTGAAGCAAAACCCGGGCACAAAAAAGGGCGACCTGGGTCGCCCTTTTTATGTTTGCCGTGGGGTTAGCCGCGGCGACGCAGTGCGTCGATACGTTCTTCCAGTGGCGGGTGGCTCATGAACATCCGCGCCAGGCCTTGTTTGAGGCCGCCGTTGATGCCGAAAGCCGCCATGGTGTCCGGCATGTGCACCGGCAGACCCTGCTCGGAGCGCAAGCGCTGCAGGGCGCTGATCATGGCCGAGGTGCCGGCGAGCTGCGCACCGGCTTCGTCAGCCCGGAATTCACGTTTACGCGAGAACCACATCACAATGGCGCTGGCGAGGAAACCCAGGACCAGTTCGGCGAAGATGGTCGCAACGTAGTAGGCAATGCCGCGGCCCTCGTCGTTCTTGAACACCACCTTGTCGACAAAGTTGCCGATGATTCGGGCAAAGAACATGACAAAGGTGTTCACCACGCCCTGCACCAGCGCCAGGGTGACCATGTCGCCGTTGGCAACGTGGCCGATTTCGTGGGCCAGTACCGCTTTTACTTCATCGGGCGAAAAACGCTCGAGCAAGCCCTGGCTGACTGCGACCAGTGCATCGTTTTTATTCCAGCCCGTGGCAAAGGCGTTAGCCTCGTATGCCGGGAAAATCCCCACTTCAGGCATCTTGATCCCGGCTTCGCGGGACAGTTGTTCAACGGTTTGCATCAACCATTGTTCATGACGAGTACGAGGTTGTGTAATCACCTGGGTGCTGGTGCTCATCTTCGCCATCCATTTGGATATGAATAGCGAGAACAGAGACCCTGCAAAACCAAAGACCGCACAGAACACCAACAGCTGACTGAGGTTCAGATCAACCCCGTTGGCCGCCATGAACCCGTCAAAGCCGAACAGGCTCAGGGTGATGCTGGCAATCAGCACGACCGCCAGGTTAGTGGCCAAAAACAGCAGAATGCGCATCATGGTTGTATGAATCTCCTCGTCTTAAGGGTGTTGCCGTATGCGGGGTATATAAGGTGCTGCCACAGGCTATTCAACCAGGTGACTATTTCAAACTGTGTCCTGCAGCCTGATTTTAGTAGTTTGCTGGGAATTTCCTAATATGAAGGAGCGTTTTTTTTGGCCAAAAGTTCCACTGAGCGCCAGTAAATAAAGGGCTTTATGGTTTTCATGAGGCTATTGAAGGCGGGGGAGGTCCGTAAAGACGCAGAATGAAGAATGTTTCATCAGACACATGTTGTGCGACTTTTGATTGGTCGCACAACATATTCAGAAACTACTGACGATAAGTCTTCAGAAAGTTACCGATCCGGCCAATGGCCATGTCCAGCTCGTCGACACGAGGCAGGGTCACGACGCGGAAGTGATCCGGCCACGGCCAGTTGAAGGCGGTGCCTTGTACCACCAGCAGTTTTTCCGAGAGCAGGAGGTCCAGCACGAATTTCTCGTCGTTGAGGATCGGGCACACTTTCGGGTCGATACGCGGGAACGCATACAACGCCCCCATCGGTTTCACGCAACTGACACCGGGGATCGCGTTGAGCAGTTCCCAAGTGCGGTTCCGTTGCTCAAGGAGGCGTCCGTTGGGCAGTACCAGATCATTGATGCTCTGGTAGCCGCCCAGTGCGGTTTGAATGGCGTGCTGGCTGGGCACGTTGGCGCACAGGCGCATGTTGGCCAGCATGTCGATGCCTTCGATATAGCCCTGAGCGTTTTGCTTGGGCCCGGAGATGGCAATCCAGCCCGAGCGGAAACCCGCAACCCGGTACGACTTGGACAGGCCGTTGAAGGTCAGGCACAACACGTCAGGGGCCAGTGAAGCGGTGCAGATATGCACCGCGTCGTCGTAGAGGATCTTGTCGTAGATCTCGTCCGAGAACACCACCAGATTGTGCTGGCGGGCAATCTCGAGCATGCCCAGCAGGACTTCCTTGGAGTACACCGCACCCGTCGGGTTGTTCGGGTTGATGATGACCATGGCTTTGGTGTTTGGAGTGATCCTGGCTTTTATGTCCTCAAGATCAGGCCACCAGTTGGCTTGCTCGTCGCACAGGTAGTGCACCGGATGGCCGCCAGCCAGCGTCACGGCAGCGGTCCACAGCGGGTAGTCCGGTGCTGGTACGAGAACTTCGTCGCCATTGTTGAGCAGCGCCTGCAGCGACATCACGATCAGCTCGGACACGCCGTTGCCCAGGTAGATGTCTTCGATGCCGACACCTTCCACCTGCTTTTGCTGGTAGTACTGCATGACTGCCTTGCGGGCGCTGAACAGGCCTTTGGAGTCGCTGTAGCCCTGGGCTGTCGGCAGGTTGCGGATCACGTCCTGGAGGATTTCGTCCGGCGCTTCAAAACCAAAAGGTGCCGGGTTGCCGATGTTCAGCTTGAGGATGCGATGGCCTTCCTCCTCCAGTCGTTTGGCGTGCTTGAGCACCGGGCCGCGAATGTCATAACAGACGTTGGCGAGCTTGTTTGATTTGCTGACCTGCATGGCGATGTGATCCCGAAAATGAACGATCCAGGCGATGTGATGACCACTGCTCTGGGAAATTCTGTGTTTGCACACAGTGGCTAACACCGCTTTGCTTCAAGAATCCGTTTGAATGCAGCTAGGGCGGGTGCCAGACTGGTGATTAACGAGGCGCAATCATACGTGCCACCCGATCCCTGGAAAAGCCACCGGTCGGGGTTTTTCAGTGACAGAGGCAGAACCATGGAAAAGTTGAACAAAACCCTGGACGAATGGAAGGCCATGCTCGACCCGGAGCAATACAACGTGTGCCGCCTCAAAGGCACCGAACGGCCGTTTTCGGGGAAATACAACGCCACCAAAACTGACGGTGTCTATCACTGTATCTGCTGCAACGCGCCGCTGTTTGACTCCAGCGCCAAGTTTGACTCTGGCTGCGGCTGGCCGAGCTTTTCCCGGCCCATTGGCGACAGTGCGATGGTCGAGATCCGTGACGTCAGCCACGGCATGGTGCGTACCGAAGTGGTCTGCGCCAAATGTGATGCGCATCTGGGCCATGTGTTCCCTGACGGTCCGCCCCCGACCGGGCTGCGCTACTGTATCAACTCGGTGTGCCTGGACCTGGTCCCTCGCGTCTGACTTCTTGAGGTGTTGCCATGAACGATAACCTGCTCGATATTGCCTGTACCACGCTGGTCGGTGAGCAAAAGGCCCTTGGCGATTTCGGCGGCAAGGCGCTGCTGGTGGTCAATACGGCCAGCAAGTGCGGCTTTACCCCACAGTACAAAGGGCTGGAGGCGTTGTGGCAGCAGTACAGGGATCAAGGGCTGGTGATTCTGGGCTTCCCCTGTAACCAGTTTGGCAAGCAGGAGCCGGGCGACGAAGCGGCCATTTCCGGGTTTTGCGAGCTGAATTTTGGTGTGAGCTTCCCGCTGTTCAAGAAGGTCGAGGTCAATGGCCCCCAGGCTCATCCGTTGTTTGTCCAGCTCAAGAGGCGTGCGCCGGGGCTGTTGGGCTCGCAGGTAATCAAATGGAACTTCACCAAATTCCTGGTCAGTGGCGATGGCAAAAGCGTAAAGCGCTATGCCCCGACCACCAAGCCTGAGGCGCTCAAGGCCGATATCGAAGCGTTACTGGGTTAAAATCGCTCTATCTGTAGCCGCTGACGAGTGGAACGAGGCTGCGATCGGCGGCGCAGCCGTCGCAAATCCTGAAAACCGTGTCTGTCTGGTGCACCCTGGTGCATCATTTTGCGACCGCTTCGCGCTCGATCGCAGCCTCGTTCTACTCGTCGGCGGCAACACGGTTGGTGTCTCTGTCTCGCCTTTGCGGCACCCATACCTCAATCAACGCCGCCAGCTCTTCGCGCCGAAACGGCTTGGCCAGATAATCGTTCATCCCCGCCGAACGGCAGCGCTCGCGCTCTTCGGGCATGGCATTGGCGGTCAGGGCGACGATGGGCAACTTGGGCCAGCGCCCGCGATGGCGGATTTGCCGTGTGGCTTCGTAGCCATCCATGACTGGCATGTTGCAGTCCATCAACACCAGGTCAAAGGTCTTCTGCTCCAGCCGACTCAGCGCCTCGCCGCCGTGGCTCGCAACCACCACTTCACAGCCCAGCTTGCTCAACATGCCCTTGGCCACCAGCTGGTTGACCGGATTGTCTTCGACCAGCAGGATTCGCGCGCGGTGTACCGCAGGAGTATTCACGGTTTGAGTGCCCTGTACCTCGCTGTCGTCCTTGAGCAACAAATGTTGCAAGGTCTTGTACAGTGCCTGACGCGACAGGGGCCGGGCTTTTTGTTGCAGGGGTGCCAGCGCATTGACCTGGTCACCGGGCATAAAGTTGCCATACGCGGTCACCAGCAGGATCGGCGCACTGATGGCCGGGCGCAGGCCAAACAGGCACTCGGCACAGTCGGTAATCAGTAACTGTGGATGGGTGTCGGTCAGTGAGTCGTCCTGGGAGTAGCGTGTGTAGTCCAGCCCCCACAGGGGCAAAAAACTGCCAAGCATTTCGCTCAGCCCGCTGCTCGCTGCACTCACCACAATAACCCGGCCGGACAACGGCTTTGGCTGGATGGCGGGGGTATGGCAGGGCAGGGGGAGTTCGGCGCAGAACTGGCTGCCAAAACCGACTTCCGAGCTGATGGTCAGGCGTCCGTGCATGACTGCGCACAGACTGTTGGTCAGGGTCAGACCAAGCCCGGTGCCACCATACTGGCGGGTGATGCCGGCCTCTGCCTGAGTGAAGGGGCTGAAAATTCTGGCCTGGGCCTCCTGGGCGATGCCGATGCCGGTGTCGCAAACCTCGATACGTACCTGATCGCCTTGCGCGCTGAGCCGTACATCCACCCGCCCGAATCGGGTGAATTTCAGCGCGTTGGACAACAAATTGCTGACGATCTGTCGAACCCGGGTCGGGTCCCCCATGACCAGTGCCGGAAACTGCGGATCGATCAGGCAGGTCAGTTCCACGCTGGGTGCGGCGTTCTGTGACAGCAGGTTGGCGGTATCTTCGATCAGCGTGCCCAGGTCGAAGGCAATATGTTCAAGCTCCAGTTGGCCCGCGTCGAATTTCGACAGGTCGAGAATGTCATTGAGCAGCTCGACCAGAACCTTGCCGGAGTCATGGGCAATCGACAATTGCTGGTGTTGCTCGGCATTCAGCGGGCTGTCCAGGCACAGCGCCAGCATCCCGAGCAAACCATTGAGCGGGGTGCGTATTTCATGGCTCATATTGGCCAGAAACGCTGAGCGTGCCTGGGCCATTTCCAGGGCAGTAGTGCGCGCAGCCTCAAGCTCTTCATTGGAGTGGCGCAGTTGTTCGTTGCTGGCCTCCAGTTCCTGGGTGCGCACAGAAACAATGGTTTCCAGCTGTGCCAGGTACTCGGTCAGGGTGTTTTCGGCGCGGCGTCGGTATTCCATTTCACGGGCCATGGCCTCGAACTGCTGATTGGCAGCGTTCACCAGTACGCCAATTTCATCGTTTTCGTGACCGCTGGGGCAGTGCACTTTCGACTGCCCCGGATCTGCGGGCTTGCCATCGCTGATCTCACGAATCACTCGCACCAGCGGCTTGGTCAGCATGACGTAAAACAGGCCCAGAAGAATAAAGGTGAGCACGATGCTGCGAATAAAACCGCTGAGCAGTGTGACTTCCGCCCGCTGCAAAAACCGCTTGCCGAAGGGGTAGGTATCCACCTCAAGGTGCAAGACGCCCATGCTTTGTTCGGGGAGGTGATTGAAGTACAGTCGCTGGTCAAATGAGCGGTTGGCACCAAACAGAGAGTCGCTCAGCGCCCGATAACGGCCGGTTTCAGGCAAATCCTGCACCGCCGAGAGCACCAGATAGTCGTTGTCGAGCAGTTGTGCGGCGGTGATCGCCGGTGAGCGCACCAGCCCCTGCAAAAGCTCTTGGGCAAGCTCCGAATCAAGGTTGTAGGCAATGCGTGATGCCGGGTTGTGACTGATCTCCAGCAGCGACTGGATTTCGCGATCGATGGCGGCGTTTTCACTGGCATAATCGATGCCGATTTGCAGCAGGCTAAGCAGGGTCCCCAATATCAGACCGACCAGCACAGTCAGTTTGGCTTGCTTGAAAGACAGGCGGTGGGTGATTTTTATGTCCATTGGGGGGGTTGCACCTGTTTCCATTTCCTTGCGGCGTGCAAGAGTAGTCGATTCGTGGGTCAACCGGCAGGCATTACTGCGGTATTTGCGACCTGGCGATGTGAGTCGTAATGTGGTTTGAGCTGAATGTAGGTCATATCAATATGCCATCATTGTGTATCAGTCTGAGGAAATGTTGTGAATTCTAATCTGGATGCCTTTCTGCAACGGGCCGAAGCGGTCCTCGCACGTCTTGAACCCTTGCTGCCTGCTCAGCGTGAGCCGATCGAATGGCATCAATGCCTGGCGGCCCGTTGGCAGCGGGAGGGGCGTTCGGGTTACCTGATGCCATTGCAAGTCAGCCTTGATATGCGCCTTTCGGACCTGATCGGCGTCGATAACCAGCGGGATCAGCTGGGTCGCAATACCAAACAGTTCCTTGATGGTTTGCCGGCCAACCACGCTCTGCTTTGGGGTTCGCGCGGTACTGGCAAGTCTTCGATCATCCGCGCACTGCTTGCCGAGTATGGCAATGCGGGCCTGCGCCTGATCGAGATCGAGCGTGACCATCTGGCCGACCTGCCGCGGGTGGTCGAGCAATTGCAAGGTTTGCCCCAGCGCTTTGTGCTGTTTTGCGATGACTTGTCATTTGAGGCGGGTGAAAGCGATTACCGGGTGCTCAAAAGCGTGCTCGATGGTTCCCTTGAGCAAGCGCCGGATAACGTCCTGCTTTACGCCACGTCGAACCGCCGTCATCTGGTGCCCGAAAAGGAAAGCGATAACGAGAACTGGAAGAATGTCGACGGTGAGTTGCATCCCAATGAAGCTGTGGAAGACAAGATCGCCTTGTCTGATCGCTTCGGCCTGTGGCTGTCGTTTTATCCGTTCACCCAGGACCATTTCCTGAGCGTGGTTGAGCACTGGATCGATGTATTGGCCACCAAAGCCGGTTTGCAGTGGCAGCGCGACGAGGCACTGGATATTCTGGCGGTGCGCTGGGCAACCGGGCGTGGCAACCGCAACGGCCGTTGTGCCTATCAGTTCGCGCGTTATTGGGTGGGTTTGAAATTGTTGGAGCAAGTGAATGATTGATTTGAACGCCACAGGTGCAGGCCTGAACGGCTATGGCCTGTTGCAGGCTCAGTTGGAGTCGTTGTTGGCAGATGAGCGTGACTTTATTGCCAACGCTGCACAGTTCTCGGCGTTTTTGTATCACCAGCTCGATGATCTGAACTGGGCCGGGTTTTACCTCAATCGTAATGAGGAGCTGGTACTGGGCCCGTTTCAGGGGCAAATTGCCTGTGTTCGTATCCCGTTTGGGCGTGGCGTCTGCGGGGCTGCAGCGGCGAGCCGGCAAACGCAGCGAGTTGAAGACGTGCATGCATTTGCCGGGCACATCGCTTGCGACAGTGCCTCCAACAGTGAGTTGGTCGTGCCGTTGATCAAGGATGGTCGCCTGATCGGCGTGCTGGATCTGGACAGCCCGAGCATCGGGCGCTTCAGCGAGCAGGATCAGTTGGGCATTGAAGCGCTGGCGGCCATCTTTTTGCGCTTGAGCGAGTGCTGATCCGCATCAGTTTTTCAGCCCGGCCTTGAGCATCAGCGCATCGATATCGACCGTATCGATTTGTTGAGGGTCAAGAAACTGCCGGGCGTATTGCAGGTAAATCTGTTCGTGCATGAACAGCGCGAACAGTTGCGGATCAATATGGGCGTCATGGCACATGGCGGCCATGATGTTCAGCGCCTCACTCAAGGTTTTGCTGCGTTTATAGGGGCGATCCGACGCGGTCAATGCCTCGAAAATATCGGCAATTGCCATCATCCGTGCCTCCAGGCTCATTTCCTCGCGTTTCAGGCGTTTTGGATAACCGCTGCCATCCATTTTTTCGTGATGCCCCCCGGCAATTTCGGCAATGTTGCTCAGGTAGGCAGGTAGCGGCAGGCTGCTGAGCATCAGGATGGTTTGCACGATGTGGTTATTGATGATGTAGCGCTCTTCGCGGGTCAAGGTGCCGCGCCGGGTACTGAGGTTGTACAGCTCGCCACGGTTGAATTTGTAGGGTGGTACTTCGAGTTTGAAGCCCCAGGGGTTTTCGGGGTCAATCAGGTCGGCCTCGGGGCGAGTGAACAGGTGCTCGGGCTTGTCGGCCAGCAGCGACTCGGTCACCGGCAAGGCTTGCTCCTGGCGGGTGGACTGGCGTTTGTTTTCTTCCCAGGATACGCCAAGGCGATCATCCAGCGTGCGGGTCCAGGTGCGGCGCGCAATGGCGTTCAAACGCTGCAGGTCTGCCTCCATCATGGCTTCCCCGCCCAGATTGCACTGGGCGACAAAAGCGAAGTCATCATCCAGCTCAAGCAGGCAGGCATCTCGCAGGTGCGCCAGCTGTTGATCGTCGCCACCCAGGGCTCGTGCCTGCCAGTAATTGACCCAGGCATCGCGCTTGAGCACTTCAAAGCGGGTGCGGATTTCGTGAATGCGGTCGTACAGGGTTTCCAGCTTGGTGGCCTTGTCGACTACATATTCCGGTGTTGTGACTTTGCCGCAGTCGTGCAGCCAGGCGGCGATACGCAGCGCCTCCCATTGCTCATCCGTGGGAGCGTACTGCTCAAAGGGTGGCTGCCGGCTCGTAGCCGCCGCCTGGGCCAGCATCAATGTCAGGATTGGAACCCGTTGGCAATGGCTGGCGGTGTACGGGCTTTTGGCGTCGATAGCCCCCGCCAGCAATTGGATCAATGCATCCAGCAACTGTTTCTGCCGAGCCTGCAGGCGCTGGCTTTCAATAGCAACGGCAGCCGTACCGGACACCGCCTGGATAAAGGCAATCCGGTCGGCCCGCAAGTGGTCCTGATCGTCAGTCGAACCACTGTCGTTCAATACCAGCACAAGAATACCCACCGTTTCGCCCTGGCGGTTGTGCAGGCGAATGCCGATCAGGTGGACACTCTGGCTGCCCAGTTCATCCATCACAGACTGCAACTCACCCGCCTGTTCAAGGGTGAGTGAGCGGGCGACACTGTCATGACCTTCGAAAAGCGCCCGCAACCACTCGGGGCTCTGGCTGTCGTCAGGGTTTAGCACGGGCGCGGGCTGGGTTGCCAGATCCTGGGGCTGGCCGTTGATGATCAGGCCTTTTAACTCCAGTTGAGTACTGTCGTTTTTTGTCAGGTAGATCAGCCCGGCCTCTGCCTGAGCAATCTTGAGAGTCTCGAACAGTACGGACTGCAGCAAGGGTTCAAATCGGGTATGGGCCGAGAGGCTGGAGGTGATTTCAAAAAAGCTGGCGAGGGTTTCTTTCATGCGACCCATGGATGCCTGCATCTGATCGATTTCGAGCACGGGCGATTGTCGTGTGAATGGATAGTTGAAATCGAACCGTCGAACCGCATCGGCTTCACGCACCAATTCGCGCAAGGGCCTCACCAGCAACCTGGAGGTCACCCACCCCATGGGCAGGCACAGCACCAGGGCGCCCAATGTCACCAGGGCCCCTTGCCAGCGCAACTGATAGGCATCGGCCAACAGCTCGTCTTGCGGGACCATCATTGCCAATTGCAAGCCATTGGCACTGCCATCGTCCACCTTGAACCGCGAAACGATCCATTGGCGCTGGCCGTCGTCCAGGCGCTGCTGAGCATCTGCCCCTTGATTGATCAGCAGTCCAAGGGCCGGATTCAGCTCCGAGACTTTGGGCAGTTTGGTGGGGTCCATGGCGTTCAATAATTTGTTGAAGTCCGGGTAAGCGATGGCCCGGCCATCATCGCCGAACAGAACAATCTGTGTACCAGGCGTTGTTTGATGGTCGGCCAGGGTGGCGGACAGTTGAGACAGCGTTACATCGGCACCCATCACCGTATTGGCAGTACTGCGTTTGGCGAGTGTAGTACCAACTTCGTGGGTGGTAAAAAACAGGTAGGGGCTGGTGGTGGTCTGATTTTTGTCGGCATCCTGCGCAATAAACCAGCTGCGAACGCGGGGGTCATAGAGCTCATTGGGGATGTTGCGCTGTTCGAGCTGTTTCAGATTTGCATCCAGATACAGTTTTTTTGAATTAACCGTGCCTTGCCGGGCTGCACGTGTTATCGACCATACTTCGAAGCTAGCTTGGGGTGGGGCTTTTAACTGGCGCCGGATCTCTTGATTGCGTAAAGGCCGGACCAGGAAAAAGTTGCCGTTGTCATCGCCCAGGTATAGAGCTGACAGTGTGTGGTTGTCTTCGAGTGCTTGTACAAAGGGCTGCAGCAGGCCTGTTCGAAGCTCGACCTGGTCGGTTGTGGCCGCAGAATCAAGAATTAGCAGGTTGAGCGCATGCCGTATGGGTTGATAGGCATCCAGCAGGTCATCCTGAACATCCTGTTCTATGTAGCTGAACAACTTTTGGCTGCTGTCGAGAATGATGCGGGTGGTTGGCTGGTAATTGAATACGCCCAGTACAACGCCCAGCAATAGCAACAAAAATGTAAACATCGCACTTATGTGAGCATGCAGCGGGTACTGGCGCCGATGGGAGAGCGCACTGTTGCGCATGGGCTGATTCTCCGCTGATGTAGGCGTGCTGGTATCTATCAGCATAGTAAAACCGCGCCAACCTGCCTTTGATTGGCGCTCAGGTGTGCTTCGTCAACGATTCAAGTTGCAGGGCCAGCGCCTGTCCCAGTGCACGCATGGAGACCTGCACTTGCTCGCGGGCCTGCACAAGGTTAGCGGGCGTGGCTTGCTCCAGTGCCTCGCAGTTGTTGATCAGGCTTTGGGCGCCCACGATGCGGGCAGCGCCTTTTATCCTGTGGGCAATTTCGACAAACGCCTGCAATTCGCCGTTGTCAGGTAACTCAAGCAGCGTCTTGAGATCCTGGCAGTTGCTGCGGAGCAGTTCTTCCAGCAAGAGTCTTGTTCGTTCCTTGTCGCCTCCTGTAAGCGGGCTGAGAGCGTCGGCGTTGAAGACTTCCGGGCAGTGGAATAGCGGCTCAAGCATGGCCAGTCGTTGACTCAACAGGGTCAGGCTGATGGGTTTGAACAGGCAGTCGTCCATTCCTGCCTGCTTGCAGCGTTGCCGCTCTTCCGGTTGGGCATTTGCAGTAAACCCCAGCACGGTACATGGCCGTTGGCTGGAGGCCAGCTCATGCTTGCGTATGGCTCGAGTCAGCTCATAGCCATTCAGGACAGGCATGTTGCAGTCTGCAATGACCAGGTCGAATTTTCCTGTCTTCCAGGTTTTCAAACCTGCGGCGCCGTCGTGCTCGGTGGTAAACCTGTGCCCTAAAAATCCAAGTTGCTGGCACATCAGCAAGCGGTTGGCCGGGTGATCATCCACCACCAGTACGTTAAGCGGATGAGCGGCAGGGTTGATTGAGGGTTCTTGTGCGGGGGTGCACTGGGACGGCGTCAGGGTCGGCACTTCAAGTTTTATCTGAACCTGGGTACCTGCACTTTCCTGGCTGCTCAGTACCAGGGTGCCGCCCATCATTTCGCACAGGCTACGGCAGATGACAAGGCCAAGACCGGCACCATTGAGCGCCAGTTGCCCGCTGTTCTGTGCCTGGGCGAAGGGCTCAAACAGGCGTGCCTGATCACGCTCGCTGATGCCGATGCCAGTGTCTTTGACGCTCAAGTGCAGTTCAGTCCGCTCAGGGGTGCCGGCTGGCAGCAAGTTGATTTCAAGCGTCACCCGGCCTTGTTGGGTGAACTTGATCGCATTGCTGATCAGGTTGGTCAGGATTTGCTTGAGACGAAGCGGATCGATCAGTACGTCGGGTAGATCGTCTGTTGCATCGAAACGCAGGTCGAGCGTGAGGTTTTTTTGCCGCGCCAGGCCATCAAAAATCCGCATCACGGAGTGTGCCAGTTGGTGCAGATTGACGCGTTCCGGGGACAGGTTCAGGCGGCCGGACTCTATACGGGCAATATCAAGAATATCGCCTATCAGCTCCAGCAGGTCTTTGGCCGAGTTATAAGCAACTTCAATGGACGGGCGGTCGAGATGCCCATGGTCGGCGCGCTTGAGCGTCAGTTCAAGCAAACCGATCACTGCAATGACAGGTTGATTTAGTAGAAAATGCTACCATCCCACATCGACAAGGGTTGAGAGCATCCATGACCAGCGCACACCCACTGCCCAGAGCCTTTGCAGAGGTCTTTCAGGGCAACGACAGGATCAACGTATACAGCTACATCCGCTTTTCATCCAAGGCCCAAAAGCTTGGATTCAGTGAGATGAGGCAGATTGATCAACTGAACCGCTTTTTCGAGCACTACCCACAGGCTCGACAGGTCGAGCGCTATGAAGACCTCGGCGTCTCTGCCTTCAAGGGCAAAAACCTGAAATCCGGGCAATTGGCCCTATTTGTTGAGCGAATCAAAGCAAAGGAGATTCTCCCCAATGCCCTATTGCTGGTGGAATCCTTCGACCGGATCAGCCGTATGGGCGGATACGATGCCCTTGAACTCATAATCTCCATAATCCAAGCGGACTGCGCCATTTATACGCTTTTTGATAATCGTCTCTACTCTCGCCGTAAAACAGACAGCAGCGCTGACATCAGCCTAATCCAGAACATTCTGGAACGGGCTAATGATGAGAGCCGTTCAAAATCAGAACGAGTATCGGACGCGAAAGCAAGAAATTTATTGAAAGGCGAAAATGGCGGGATCATAACCAAACGCTGCCCTTTCTGGATCAGCTTCACAGATGGGAAATTTGTCCTAAATGAACACGCTCAGGCCATCAGCCGAGCCGTTGAACTTTGCTTTGACATGGGATTTCAAGCAATTGCAAAAACGCTGAACGACGAGATCCATCCGAAAAAATACACAGAAAGCATCGTTGGTAAATTTTTACGCCAACCAGCAATCTATGGTTCATTTATCGCTATGGAATGGGACGAATCAGGCAAGCCGGTGCAGTTGAAGAAAGAAATTAAAGGCTATTACCCTGCTGTCATCACAGAAGCCGAATTTCATAGAATCAGTGTAAAGCTCCAAGAAAGACAAGATCCGAAACTGGCTGGCCGTAAAGCGGCAGAGTTTAAAAACATTCTCCGAGGATTGGTTTATTGCGCTTGTGGATCTGGTTTTCGCTACCACGCTCAGAAAAGTGGTTATGTTGATCTCGTCTGTTCTGCATCGCTAACTGGACGCTGCACCTCAGCCAAACCCGGAAAAGGCGTTAGATACCGCTATGCACGACTGGAAGAAATTTTTCTGGCTTATCAGGCAAAAATCCCCTTCCACAGAATTATTGCGAAAACAGAAGATATTCAAGCACTGGAAAAAGCCCATGGTGAAATTTCAGGATTGTTGATCCAAAAAGAAAAAGCATTGGCTAACAATTTTTCAATTTTGGAAAAGGCGTCAGAAAGTGCGCAAAAATACGTCCTAACCAGAATCGAAGAAGTGAGCCAAGAACTCGACCAGCTCAAAGCCAAAGAACAGGAAATCAGCCACAGAATTAGCACCCTGCACCTTGCAAGTAAATCCACCATTAACGTGATGGAAATTTACAAACTACTCCTAACGGAGCACGGTCGAATGAGGGTTAACAACTTCTTGCAAGGTCAGGGCGTAAGGCTCAATGTCACGCCAATAAAGAAGAAACACTATATCATTGATCTTTACCTTGGTGATATTCACATTGATCGCATTCAAGTGACCCCAGATGGTTATTTTGCTGATAAAACTGTTAACCTCTGACACCGCTATCCAGCCCTAAAAACGCACCCAAGCAAGCTTGGGCACCTTTTAGGGCTTTGCCCAAGAGCATTCAAGCAGGCTGGACAAATCCAGCCCAAAGCAGGCCCTAACAAGTCAGGGCCAAGCCGGACAAATCCGGCTAAGAGCAAAAGCATTGATCCAAATGCTAATATTGAAGTATGGCTTCTTTTAACCCGTTGGGCTTATTACCAGACTTAACTTCGTTAAGACGCTTCGCTTCCGGTAATAAGCACGGGTTCCTCGCCGGAATGGCAGAAGCAAAAGCAAAGCGGCACCAATAAAATATTCAAGATGAGGACAAAATGAATGATAAAAAAATAACTTCGATGATTTTCAAGACTTTGAACTATACAAACGAGATCAAGAAAAAATCAACAAATGGACATGGCGGTCGCCGTCAATTGTTCAAGAGCCTGCGCCACTCTCTGCGTATTCCCGCAAGCCAGCCCAAGAAGCTGGAATGGTTCGATGAACAATCCCACCTTAACCTAATTTGGCTTCCAGAAACGGGCACGATAAAACTCAACGATTATCCAAAAGAACAGAGAGAAGCACTTCTTGTCAAAATAACGACCGAGGCGGAATCCCCGAGCATCGCAGAAGATAACAGGTCAGAACTTATTGCGTTGCGTGCCAAGTTAAAAAATACCGTGAAAAATGCCAGTAAAAAAGAAACTGATGATGGAAGCATTCTCGCCTTTCAGAACATCCTGAACGTGTCAGGCATTGCAGATACTGAACAGCTTTTGTCCGACCTTGATCAGTTCGACATAAAGCGCAAAAGCCAGAAGCTCGACACAGCAAGGCAGTTTCTCGAATGCCACAACGAGATAGAGCGTGGACCTAAACCGCTAATCAGGAAAAATCAGGCGGTAATACAGGAGGCATTTTTCAAATTCCCAGCAAAGAATGAGGTCAAAGGCTTGTCCCCAGAGAAGCGAATTGACCTAATTAGAAATTTTTACAAAGCTATTTTTCCTGAATATCCTATTCATTTCGTCGTATTGCATGGTGATGAAGATACCGACCTGACGGAGCATAGCGACCATCCGCATATTTTTATATCCACTAAAAGCAGCAAGACTGGGCGCTATGATTTGCGAGACACACAAATAAAGAGGGTTAATGCTTATTTGACAAAGTATCGCCCAGGAACAAATCCTATTGGCGAAAAACCCGATTTTCTGGAGTCACAGTTACTGTTCGGGTATTTGCAAGACATGTTCTATGCCTACACCAACAATACGCTGTTGAAGGAAACACCATATCGAGCCAAGAAACACGAAAAAACAGAGGGACACATGAAGACGCTTCGATATATCAACGCAGAAGCTAAAAAGCCAAAATCCGAACGTGCCTTCAACCTTTACACGCTCGCCCAGGAGCGAAAGGCAAAAGCTGAGCAGAAGGCCCAGCTTGCACAGCAAAACCGTATCAAGGCCGAAGCAGCAGCAGAGAACGCTATAGAGCGTCATAGGCTGGCAGAACAAGCCACAATAGAAGAAAGAGAGCTTGCAGAGGCGTATCGAAGAAAAGCTGAAAATTATGAAGGGGCTATTTCAAAGATGCGTGCTGACCAAGCCAAAGCAGAAGCAGATCACTCCAAAATAAAAGCTGAGTTGAAATTATTCAGAAGCAATATGTCAGAATTGATTGATGGCATTACCAATTGGCTTGAAGAGACTTTCGCCGCTCGACGCAAGGACATTCAAGAGAAATGCTTGGAGCGTGCAAGAAAGGCTTATGAGAGAGTTCGTGAGAATGATAAGTCCGAGGATAGTCGTTTTACCAAGAAGGCAGAGGCACAGGTGGATACTCAACTCGCCGAGTTGGAATTGTATAATAATGAGATCCTTGACATACCACCAGCAAAGGAAATAAGGCGAAAAATCATAAGACCATAAAAAGCCACCCGGAGGTGGCGATAAATAATTAAATTCAAATATGACAATGTCAAGATAGCATATCAATTGGAAAATACGCCATTTAAACTAATATTTTTCGGAATTACATTTATCACAATTTCCTTTGACTGAGGCTTTTCTATTGTTTTCTTACCAAGCTGTATGTAGGTCAATATTACATCTCCCCCTTCAAAAGAAACGTCTTTCATCATCACTGTCTTGTCCTTGACAGCTTTGGCGGTTATATCACCGTTACCGGTATATTTATCAATCGTCCTTGGTAGAGCGATTTCAATATCAGAATTTCCAGCACCAACCACAGATTGGAATTTAGAAATAACTGCTCCAACCTTGCTCGCGCTGTATTTGCCACTACTCAGGTCATCTATGGTAACTATCAACTTGTGGCGTTCACTTGTCGCCCAATTCGACGCAGAGAGGCTATTGAGATAATTCGAGAATGCTTCGCCGTTTTGCAAGCTGGACGATGTAACAGAAATGTTGCTCAACAGCCCATCAGGGGCAGCGCCAGCATTGGCGATAGGTTGAGTGTCGGTTTGGGTTGACGCACAGTTATTGTTGCTCACAATCCACTGCTCACCGTATGGGAAAATTTCCAAGCCCTGAGAGTTTGTTGCTTTAACTCGATAACGCTGAATGCTACCAGTTTGCCCAGATGGACAAGCCAACTCATTAGTCTCTTGTATAACGTCAGTGATTTGTGCGACGCATGACTCATAATCTACGTTCGTGATCTCAAATTGAAATTTAGTATCGGTTGCTTTTACAGTAGCGCTGTATGTCGTTGTATAAGTTCCGTGCTTATATACAGTCCCTGAATAGGTTCCTTGCGCAACTCCATAATAAGAATCGCAGCTTTCCTCCTGAACACCATCCTTTGTTTCGATTGTCTCAGAGGGGATAGGCTTGCAAGTGCTGGAAACATTCACCCAGCCAGAATAATTTCTTTTAGTGGCATCGCTCCAAACCTCATAGGTCTGTTTCTGTTGGATTGATCCAGTCTCTCCAACTGCACAAGCCATGTTCTGAGTTTCTGTCATAGTCCTCACAACAGTCGGACGATTATTTACACAATTTCTGCTTGTTTCTCTCCATACTCCAGCACTCGGAGTTGAGGTAGAGTCGTTCCTATAAGATATCCTTCCTGACTGTCCAGCTGGACAAGGTTCTGTTTTAAAAAATGGTCCACCCGCCGCATGTGAAGATACTGACATGGACGACAACAGAATTAACGCCAACCCTAGAAATATTTTTCTTTTATTCATTTCGTTTTTTATAGTATTTAAATTAATTATAACACTACAATCCACGCTCATTGCTTAGGTAGTATTTTTTTGCCTAAGCCATAAATACAAAACCCCTTAAAATTTGCACTTTAAGGGGTAAATGTTATCTTGCTTATAAAGGAGTAGAAATTCCGGGGGCGACCAACCTTAACAATTTCTACGTTCAACACTTTGTATATTCAATATACCATTTAAAGTTGATGTAGCAAGAGCCAGCCTCTAAATTTTCTCCTGATAATTTAAAATAACAGAGGAGAAAATGCGCAGCACTCAATTAAAACTCGAAAACACGCTTGAAACCTACAAGTCGAAACTTCCAAAAAAGCCTTACCATACAAACAATTACTCATTTGGCAAGCAAGTTGGGCCAATAAGTTCAGCTATAAAATCCATTTACCTTCAACCTAACTCGCTCACTCACCAATATTTTATGATATTTGATTTGGATAGTGAAATGAGTGTATTAGACTGGTCGGATAAAGGATTGCCAGCCCCGCACTTGATAGTCAGAAATTTAGACAATGGTCGCTCTCACCTGACATACATCCTCAATACCTCTGTTAAAACAGACGTTAGAGGGCTTTTAAAGCCTATTAAATATTGCTCGGATGTTGAGCATGGGCTTGCTGTGAGAATCGGCGCAGATATGAACTACAATGGACTCTTAACGAAGAACCCTTTCAATTCATCGGTATTTAAAGTTTTTTCATTCCAAGATGAGCCATATGACTTAGATTATCTTAATGAATTTGTAGATAAAGACCTTGTTAGGCAGCAGAGGGAGGCGAAGAAAAAGAAGAACGTAGAGGATGGATTCGCATCAGGAAGAAACTGCACCTTGTTCGAAACGCTACGCTTATGGGCCTATTCAAATTGGCACAGGTTCCACCAGGTGGAGTTGCGTGCAGAGATCCTTGACCAAGCGATGCTGTCCAATACATTCGAATGCCCATTGGGCATGAACGAGGTTAGAACCATCGCAGACAGCGTATATCGTTTTATCACCCAGCACTTCTCGATTGAAAGGCTCAACGAACTGAAAAGCGAGCGAGCTAAGCAATCAAGAGCCAAAAGCAAAGGGAACGTGATTTACACAGGGGAGAAACCTTGGGAGACGGAAGGTATTCCATCCTCGACTTTCTATTATAGAAAGGCCAATGATGTAGCGCCGGAGCATAAAAATGAATCCAGAGATAAGCCTTGGGAAAAGCTCAATATTAGTAGAAGAACGTATTACAGAAGGAAAAGCCAAGGACTCATTGAGGCAGATTAATTTGAATTTGGCACTAAAGTTGGAATTTAACTATATCAGGGATAATAGCCCAGTAGGGGAGTTTCTTGGCAGGGGTTTTCCCTTCCTAATCCAATATTCTCGCTCAAACTCCAAATATCTCTCTACGACGGTCTATTATCTTTTGAATTTTTTCCTTGTAGGTTTTCCAGATAGGAATGTCAAAAGATATACTTTGCTCAACAATCAGGCGAGCATGTGCCTTGCAATGCGCATTCAACGGCCTCCACGCATCCATTTTAAGGCTCAAATCATCTTGATTAAATATTGCCGGGTTGAAGGAAAGAAAAAACTCTAAAATTTTCACTCCTTCAAACCGATCAGTTAGAATGACACTTTCCAACTCGTGAATGGAATTATTGAGCTGAACTACTGCGCCTTCGTAATCATTTGCTTTATCCATAGCAATGCGCTCCCATTATCATTATAAAAGTAGACCTTGAATTGAAACTTGTCAAATGCTTGCTCTGGCAGGCAGAGTGGTGCGGACAAAAGTTGCACTTTTACTATATCAGGGATAATAGCCCCGTAGGGGAGTATCTTGGCGGAGGCTTTTCCCCAACTCACAGACAAATTTCGGAAAATATTATAGAAAGAAAAGCCAAGGACTAATTTAAGTGGCGAAATATCAATTTGGCACTAAAGTTAGACTTTTACTATATCAAGGATAATAGCCCCGTAGGGGGGCGCAACTTGGCAGGGGCTTTTCACAACAAACACATAAAATTTCTGAAAAATAGAAGACGCCAATCAAGACTCTATTAATTCAAGGGTCTCTTGGCTTGCTTCAATTACAATCTTATTTCCCTCTAAATGACCAACTCTCTCGCCAAACTCAAAAAGCAAATCATCGACCAGAATGCAAGTATCAGGACACCCTTTTAGACCACAGTCAAAACGGTAGAGCCTGCCAGCGACCAGAGCGCCCACGTCTTCGCCGTTGCGCAGGACAATGCAGGGAGTTTCAGGGTTGTAGACGAATTCCTTGTCCATGTGATTAGCTCCGTGTTTACGTTCTCACCTTACGTTAGCACCTAATTTCAAAATTTTCAGAGGATGTTCAAAAAACATCGAAAGCGTCACGACAGTATCAATATTGATACAAAATGATTCCCATCATCACAAACCCATGCTCCAATTAGGTGCATCGCAGAAGCGCAGTGTTTGCCCGCCTTACCATTTCCAACCATTCACTATGGTTGACTTGCCCTTCAAACTCGAGCTTCTCCGCCATGAACATTGCTTGGTCATATTTTTCTTCGGTCAACGGAAAATCATTTAAATGCTCTGCTACCCAAGCAGTAAAGGCGGGTGATAGTTCAGATTTTTCCATGATTAAATTCCCCATGACACTTATTCTTAGCACTTGGATTGTGTTTTTTCAAGCCTCTAAAAATATTTTATGTCATAATCACTCACCTTTTTATACAAAATCATCCACTCATTGCGTTCATCGGTGTACGGATTTCATGGCTCATGGTTGCCAGGAAGGTGCTTTTGGCCCGGTTGGCATCATCTGCCAGCTCCTTGGCCGTACGCAGCTCATCCAGTAGCTGATGACGTTCACTGATATCAATCCAGCCACCGATGATGCCCTGTACTTCGCCCAGGGAGTCCCGATAGGGAAGAATCCAGTGATAGATAGTGAGCGTTTTTTCGCCGATTCTCAGCGGGCGATCAGTCACCAGCGGAGTACCTTCACGCATGACACGCAGGTAGTCGGCCTGATAATCACGGGCTTCACATTCGTTGCTCAGGAGGTCGCAGGTTTGCATCACGGTCTTGCCGATGACTTCTTCGCGCCTGGCTGAAAAGGCATTCAAGTAGCTGTCATTGCAGGTTTTCAGAACACCTTCGCGATCACGCACATAAATAGGATGAGGCGTACCGTTGACGAGCGCACGCATGAACTCGAACTGATCGCTGAGTGCACGTTCGGCCGATTTTCGTTGCCGGATCTGGCGCCGCATATAGGCATTCCAGATCAGGGACAGCAACAGTAAAAGGCTGGTGCCAATGATGAACTGGTAGAACAGGCGATGGTAATTGTGCCAGTAACTATCAGATGCCGGCACATAGCCCCGCCAGCGGCTGTTGATAATGCCCAGCTCATCAGGCGCGATACTCAACAACGCCTTGTTGAGGATTGAGGACAACTCGCTGGCATCCCGGGCAGTGGCGAGGGAAAACATGGCGGGTTGGGTGCCGATGGTGGCACTGATTTGTAACCGGTCCTGAAACAACCCCGAGGCCAGCAGGTAGTTGGCGATGACCAGCGTACTGACTGCACCTTGCACTTTCTCTTCGGCCAGCAGTTCTGTGGCGCGATAGATATCCCCGGTTTCTACCAGTGTTATCTGCGGGTATTGACTGCGCAGGTAATCGGTCAGGGGATTGCCTCGGGTCAAGGCCAGTTTTTTACCCGCAAGTTGTTCAAGGCTCGCAGGTTGCCCATCACCTTTTGCCGTAAGCAGGACAAAGGAGTTCACCAGATAGGGACGGGTGAAACTGAGGGCGCTTTCTCGTGAGGCTGAAGGATTGATGGCCGAGATAATGTCGGTTTCGTGCCGACTGATCATTCGGGTCATGGTGTCGAGGCTGTTCGCGCGTTGTATTTCGAAGCGCAGCCCCGTGCGCAGACGGATCATCTCCAGCAGGTCGGCAGTAATGCCTCGGAAATCCCCGCTGGCATCAAAAAATGTCAGGGGTGCCATGGTTTCGTTGACCACTACGTTGACCACAGGATGCTTGAGCAGCCAACGGGCTTCTCGCTGAGTAAGCTGCAGCTTCTGATCGGACAGTAGAATGTCACTGCCAGCGCTCCAGCGTTTGGCAATGCTTTCTTGTTCACTGTTGGGTACGGCCTTGAGTGTGGCGTTGATGATGCCTAGCAGGGGCGAGTTGTCCCGACGCACTGCAAAGCTGAATCCATGGGCTTCGTGTTTGCCAAAATTGGCCATCTTGATGTTTTTCAGGTACCCCTTGTTGATCATGTAATGGGTCGACACAGTGTCCCCCAGAAAAATATCCGCCTGATCGAAAGCCACGGCATTAATGGCATTTTGATAGGACGGATAAGACTGGATGATTGCCTGGGGATAAAGCGCCTTTACTTCCTCCTGGGGCAGATAGTGGTACACCATACTCAAGCGCAAACCGGCGAGGCCTTGGGAGAGTGAGCGTGTTTCTCCCTCTCGGGTCACCAGTACGGGTTGGTCGATGGCATAGGGAATGGAAAGTACAAGGTGCTGGTTCGCGGCCTCAAAGCCGTTGGAAGTACCCAGCAGGTCAATCTGGCCGTCCTCGAGTGCCTTGATGGCTGCTTCTCTGGAGGCAAAGCGCTGGATCCTGATCGACAGCTTGAGGGCTTTGCGCAGAAGGCCGGCGTAATCTGCGGTGAGGCCTTCGTAGTCCCGACCGCTATCGGTCATGTCGAACGGTGGATAGTCGGCAGCAGAGGTGCCGATCACGAGTTCGCGCTTATTTTGCAGCCAGTATCGTTGAGTGTTGTCCAGGGGGACTTCAATGTGGCCGGAACTCGAGCGGCTGAGCAACGTAAGGGGTTCACTGCGGACCGGGGCGGCCAGCACGGGCACGCACAGAACTAACCCCGCAAAAAGTGACAGGTACTTGATTAATCGTGCGGGCATCCTGTTTTTCATACAAGACCATTACGTTTTGCCAGCTCGATAAGTTCCACCAGCGAATGGGCTTTCAGTTTTTGCATGAGGCGCTTTTTGTAAGTGCTCACGGTTTTGTTGCTTAAAAACATGCCGGCTGCAATGTCCTTGTTTGTTTTGCCTTGTGCGAACAGCTTCAGAACCATAAGTTCCCTGTCGTTGACAAGTTTGAATAACTCGATTTCAGATGAGTTGTTGTGATCGTTTGTTTCAGAAGTCAATGCCTGGCTTGGAAAATAGTTGTAGCCAGAAAATACCGCTTTTATTGCACTGGTAAGCTCACTCAGCTCTTCTTGTTTGCACACATACCCGGCTGCACCGGATTGCATGCAGCGCATGGCGAAAAGTGTCGGTGACTGCGATGTGAGAACCAGCGTCTTGAGGGCTGGGCTTATTGAGCTGAAGCGTGACAGCACTTCCAGGCCATCGAGTTTGGGGATGCTGATATCAAGAATTACCAGATCAGGAGTGCACTCGCGGATCATCTGCATGGCGTCTACTCCATTGTCGGTTTCTCCGACTATTTCATAACCTTCATGTTCTAACAACATGCGAATTGCGAGCCGGATTACAGGATGGTCGTCGACAATAAATACGGTGTTCATATTGATTCCCCATAAGGTGCTGAATAGAAAGCGCGACCTTAGCTCAGATGTAAGAGCTGGGGCAGGAACCGGGGAGCCTACAAACGTAGTATGGGAATTATCCTACGCAAAATAAGGCGATGGCTCACTAAATACACAAGGGGAGAGGCGTATTTAAATGCGCGTTTAAAGATTTTTTGAGTTTAACGCTGGGCGCGCGAGTATATTTCTTTCTTGTGTATGGAAAAGTCTTACTTGCTACTTCATGTGGTAAACATAGTGTTTGATCAAGTGGAGCTGCGTGCCCTCCCTGTTTGGCAGGGGAGGGCAGCGGTTGTCAGGCGGGGGGTGGAGTGACCTGTCATTGCTCTGGCCATTTCAGTGGCATAACTGTCGGTCATGCCGGCAATAAAGTCGTTGATGCGCATAAACGATCGATGTAATGGCCACTGTGGGTCGGGAGCATTGTTGCCCAGCAAATCGAGGATTCGACGGTTTTTGAACGATGGGGTACGACCGCAATGCTGCGAAAGCGCGGCGCCACAGAATGCATTGAGGAGGATTTCCAGGGACGTATAGGCATCCATTTCATGCAAGGTCTTGCATTTGTCCTGGAAGATTTTTTTGCGTGCCATGTCTTTGTTGTCCAGCACGCAAGGTGGCCGTGCCGTGCATATGCTCGACCAGATCCCCTGGTGCCAGCAGTGCTTGCTGTTGTTCGACAAAAGCCCGGGCAGCGGCGTTGGTCAGATGTTCGATGGCCTTGCCGCGCAGTATTGCCCGTTTTCGCCGTCGTGAGTCGTTGGGGCCAAGCAGGCGAAAAGTTTCAGGCAAATCATCGCCCACCAGGTTCAGCAGCAGGGACTCGACACATGGAGAAGCTGCGTTTGCGTTTGGGAACCTCTCTTGGTGATAAATGGACAAGGCTAGTTACATCATTGCAGTTTTGGATATTTTGAAGAGGCCATGATCTGCCGTTGAGGGTCTTCAGGTTTAGAGTATATATGTGTTTGGTGGGTTGGTTTATGTAAGGTTTTCCTTAAGTAATAAGTGTTTTTTATGTGCGGTGAACTCTATTTACTTCCTGTTGACTGGCTATAGGCGGCAAAATACCCAGTTCCTTTTGTTTAGTCAGGTTGGGCTGTTAGGGGGGTGTTTATAAGTCGTGATTTTTCTCTAACTGTTATAGCTTGTCGAGTGAGCTGGGGTGTTTGTAATCTGTACTTTAGTCAGGGGGGGATGCTAGCTGTAAGGGGTTGTTAAATTTCCTGTTGCTGGTTGTCTGTCAGGTATAGCAGTGGAGAAGTTATTAGCAGGTTGTGAATTTATTTTTGTGTAGGGGGTAGTGGCATTTTACAATCAGTCGTTTTGTGATAGGATTTGTCCGTTCTAGCGTTGATTGGTTTATGCAATCTATTAAATGGAAAAGGAAAAAATGGATAAAATTATAAGTGTTGTATTTGCGTCGTTGATTGCGGTTTCGTCGTTTGCAGCATCAGCAGAAACCTTTGAGCGAGTAGAACTTGGCGGCCGCGAAAACTGAGTGCAACACCTGACCTTTCCGGTACGGTGCTGCCCCTATGTCCTATTCCGAACTCAGCG